>JASHUS010000107.1 GCA_030039865.1 Thermoplasmata archaeon | reverse complement strand
GCGCTGCGCACGGCGGCAGAACTGGAACGGGAATCCCGGAGGATCCGGGCGATGTACGGCCTCGAGAGCTTCGAGCTCGTGGAGCGCCGTCCGCGCACCCGCGACTACATCGTGCTCGTCCGCCAGCGCAATCCCGAGCGGATGCGCCGCTGGCTTTCGCTCGCCGGCGGCGGGATCAGCCCGGTCGCGCCCTTCCGTCTCACGCCCGAGAAGCTCGTCGCCTCCTTCCTGGGGGAGGAGCGAGCGTTGCGCCGCGTGATGAAGCGGCTCGACCGCGAGGAGTTCCCCTACCGCGTCGTGCGGGCGAGCGGACGCCTCCAGATGCCCGAGGCCACCGCCACCCTCCTCACGCCGCTCCAGGCGCAGCTCGTGGCCCGGGCCTGGCTGCTCGGCTACTACACCGTTCCGCGCCGCGTGACGCTCACCCGCCTCGCGCGCGGTTCCGGCCGCAGCGCGACGGCGCTGGGGAAGATCCTCCGGAGAGCCGAGAGCCGGCTGGTCAGCCGCTGGCTGCTCGCCGAAGGGACGCTGCCGGAGTCGTCCCCAGTTCCCCCGTCCCGACCCCACGAGGGCTGACGCAACGCCCAAGTGCGTCCGGGATTCCGCGAGGCCGTGCCCCGTCGCGCCCGCGAGATCGTGGTGGAGCGATTGGCCGATGCCCCCGCCGTCCCCCTGCCCGTACGCGCGACGGAAGGTTCGGCGTGCTTCGATCTAGCCTCGGCCGAGAGCATCGACCTCGAACGCGGCCGGGTGACCCTCGTCCGTACCGGCCTCAAGATGCGCTGCCCCCGCGGAACCTTCCTCGAAGTCCGACCCCGCAGCGGCCTCGCGAGCCGTGGGGTCCAGATGGTGAACGCCCCCGGCACGATCGACGCGGACTACTCCGGCGAGGTCCGGGTACCGCTCACCTACCTTCTCGACGGTCGGTACCACATCGAGATCGGCGATCGAGTCGCCCAGATACGGCTCGTCGAGGACTTTCCGACCACCTTCACCCTCGGTCGCGTCGAGTTGACGGAGTCGCGACGCGGCGGCTTCGGTAGCACGGGCCGCTAGCCGAACTCGTTCAGCATCCGCTGGACCCGACGGGGCTCCGGGGCGGCCGGGGCGAAGCCTCGCGCCGCGTCCGCCTGTACCTTCTCGAGCATCTCGTGCATGCGGCGTTCCCGAGCGAAGGCGGCGCGTTGCAGGCTCACGTCGCGGGTCCCCTCCGCCACGAGGACGACCGCGCGCCCGACGCGCGCCCGCCCGGTCCGGCCGCGCCGCTGGATTGTTCGGATCACGTCAGGGATCGGCTCGTAGAAGACGACGAGGTCCGTCGCGGGAATGTCGAGACCCTCCTCCGCGACCGAGGTAGCGACGAGGCAGTTGACCTCGCCCGCGCGGAACCGGTCCAGCAGCGCGACCTGCTCGCGTTGCGAGAGGCCGGGGTCCTCTCCGTGCGCCGCCTGGCCGACGAAACGGGCCGGTCGCACCGCGCCCCCACCGGCCCGCCCGAGCTCCTCGACCAACCGATCCACGGAGTCGCGGTACTGGGCGAAGACGATCACGCGCGCGCTCGGGTTGCGGGAGAGCTCGTCGGTCACGACGCGTACGGCGGTCTCGATCTTCGGGTGCTCGATCGTCAGCGTGGCGAGACGGCGGCGGACGTCCTGCACGTCGGGATCTTCGAGGAACGCGTGCTGCGCGGGCGTCATCCGGCGCCCGGTCGGAGGCTGCTGCCGCGCGAGGAACTCCCGGAGGGCGTCGACACCCTGGCTCTCGATGAGCTCGAGCGCATGGAGTCCCTTCATCGCGGCCGATTGGGCCGTGACCGCCTTCCAGACGATCCCCGAGGCGGAACCACTCTGGCGGCGCTCGGCCTCGATCAGGCGATGGAGGCGCGCGCCGACGTCGAGCAGCACGCGCCGGTTGGCCTCGGCGCCCGGAATGAGGTCGAGGCCCCGGAGCACCTCGATCTGACGCTGGACCGCCGTGCGGAGGAGGATGGCCAGATGGCGAACCTCGGGGGGGACCGGGACCGAGACCGGCACCACGCTCACCCCGTGGATGTACGGTGCCACGTCGGCGTCGTTCTCGGTCCGGTATTCGAAACGCTCGATGCCGAGGTTCGCCCACACCTCCCGGATGCGCGGGAGGCTGCCACCGGGCGACGCGGTCATCGCCAGGACCCGGGCCCGGGGCCCGGCCTGGTTGGCCCGCCCGATCGCCACGTACGGGTAATCCCCGACCGCGCGGTGAGCCTCGTCGAAGACGATCAGCGAGAACGCGTCGAGCGGAAAGTGGCCCTCGGCGAGGTCGTTCGCGATGACCTGGGGCGTCGCGACCACCACTTGCGGTGGATGGAGCAGCGCGCTGCGTCGATCCGGCGGGATCGCACCGGTGAAGGTCAGCGGCTCGGGCGCGAAGAGCGTCTCCCGGACGCTGCGCGCGTGCTGGACGACCAGGGGCCGTGTCGGCGCCAGGAAGAGGACCGAGCGGGTCGGCTCGCGCCGGAGGTACTCCGCCATGACGCGGAGCGCGATCGACGTCTTGCCGAGCCCAGTGGGGAGGACCACGAGCGTGTTGTGAGCGGCGGCGCTCGCGCCGATCTCGTCCTGATAGCGCCGGGACTCGAGCGTTCCGGGACGTATGCGCGGATGCTCGACGGTCGCCAAGGTCCCTGCCCGCTTCGCGAAGAGAGAGCATTCCTTTAACGGGACCCGACTAGGCCGGTCGATGCTCCCGCTCGCGGTGGTCGTCGGCCTCGTGGCCGCGGCGGTCCTCGTGCTCCTCTACCAGGGCGCGGCGATCGTGCTGGCCTACCAGATGGTGAAGCTGGTGCCGGCGCCCCCGCCGACCGGTACCCGGCCGCGCCCGAAGGTGAGCGTCGTCATCGCGGCGCGCAACGAGGAGGACCAGCTGCCCGCGACGCTCGACACGCTTCTCGCCCAGGACTACCCCAACCTCGAGATCGTCGTGGTCGAGGACGGTTCGACCGACCGGACCCGGGAGATCGTGCTCCAGCGAGCGCCCCGGGTACGCCTGGTCGACACCCCGCCGCTTCCCCCCGGCTGGACCGGCAAGAACTGGGCCTGCTGGACCGGTGCCCATGCGACCGACGGAGAATGGCTCCTGTTCCTCGATGCCGACGTCCGAACGGATCCGAGCGCCGTCCGTCGGACGATCGACTGGGCTCTCGACGAGCGGGCGGACCTCGCCTCGCTCGCCGCCCGCATCGAGACGGTCGGGTTCTGGGAATGCGTCGTGCTGCCGTACTTCGCGCAGCTCACGCTGCTCGCCTTCCGGGCGGCTCATGTGAACCGAGACAACTCGAAGACCGCGATGGCGAACGGCCAATTCTGGCTCACGCCACGCACGACGTACCTCGAGCTCGGGGGCCACGAGGCCGTTCGGGACATCGTCCAGGAGGACGTCGCGATCGCCCGTCGTTACCGGGCCGCCGGACGACGGCTGCGCGTCGCGTGGGCCCCCGAGCTCGCGATCACGCGGATGTATCGCGACCGGGTCGAGATGTTCGAGGGGCTGCTGAAGAATCTGAGCGGCCCCGACCATCCCCCCCGCCGCCTGCTCGCGGACATCGGCGGGGTCCTCGGATTCTACCTGATCCCGCTCGCGCTGCTCCCGTACGCGATCTGGACGGGCAGCCTCGTCCTCGTCGGCGTGGGGGCGTTCCTCTACGTGGCGCTCTTCGGCAAGCACTTCGCCTTCAGTCGCTCGCTCGGGACGCCCGGGCGTTACGGTCTCCTCTATCCGCTCGCGGCCGGCTTCTTCGTGGCGCTCTTCGCGACGGCGATCCGCCGCCATCTGAGCGGACGGCCGATGCAGTGGAAGGGACGCGCCTATCCGTCGCGCCAACAGTCCGGCTAGTCGCGACGGCCGCCGTTGGTTCTACGACTGGTACGTGAGGGTGGCATTGGAGCCCAGCACGACGTCGCCCGACGGCCCCGGATCCCACCAGGCGAGGCACCACTCGTGGACGTCCGTCGGGATCGCGATCGTCAGCGACTGATGGCCCGAGACCCGCCCGGAGTTCCAGGCGGCCTCGCCCATCGCCGTGGAGTTGTTGAAGTAACCCGAGGGATTGTAGAGGAACGTCACGGTCGTGCCCCAGTAGAGCCCCGACGGCACGATGACACCGAACATCGGGACGCTCGACAGGTACGACAACTCGACATGGTCGCCGGTCCCGTTGGGGACGATCGACTCGCACAGGCTCACGTTGACGTCGCGCCCCTCCTCGACGAACGGCAACATGATCACGCTCCCGGCGCAGAAGTCTCCCCCGGGGGCGGTGCACAGGTCGGTCCGGAGCGTACCGCTCGACGCATGCGATGCGCCGAGATCGCCGTGGTAGTACAGCGCTACCCCCGAGACCATCACCGCGATCACGATGACGACGGCGGCGATCGCCAACTTCGGCCCGGCCACGCCCGGTCCGGGTTCCCGGGGTTTGAGGCTCCCGACGTGACGAGAGAACATCTCCGTGGACCGGCCGCGTAGGCCCCCCCGGCCGTGGAGACCACCCCAGAACGGCCGGCCGCACTGATCACACGCCGTGCTACCGGAGGAGCTCAGCCCGCCACAATACTCGCACTCGATCTGGCCGGCAGACGGCATCCCGACACCCCCGGCATCTCCCGCGGGGGAGGTCGGCGTCTTGAGCCGGGAAAGACCCCGGCCAGCCTCAGCCGGGCCGTAAGGCGACTCTCCACAAAGAGTTGACGTCGCCGGGATCGGAAGCACTCCGGAGACTCCGAACGGATATGTGGTCCGGCGCCGGTACTCCGGTCCCATGGCGACGGTCCTCGAAGCTCCCTACGATCTCTACATCGGCGGCAAGGACGTGCCGGGCGGACGCGGCGAGCGCCGACCCGTGCTCGATCCCGCGACGAACCGGCTCCTCGCGGAGGTCGCGGTCGCCTCCGCCGACGATGCCCACGCCGCGATGGAGGTGGCCGATCGCGCGTTCCGGGAATCGAACTGGTCGCAGGACGACGGCGCCCGTCGGGCGAAGGCCCTGCTCAAGCTCGCCGCCCTGCTCGAGGCCCAGCTCGAGGGGTTCGCCCGTCTCGAGACCCGCAATATGGGCAAACCGCTGCGCGAGTCGCGGGGCGACATCGCCTACGTGGTCCGCACGCTCGAGTACTTCGGTGGCCTCGCCGACAAGATCGAGGGCGAGACGATCCCGGTGCCCGGTCCCCGCTTCGACTACACGCTGCGGGAGCCGCTCGGCACGACCGTCCACATCGCTCCGTGGAACTACCCCCTCCTCCTCTCGGTTCGATCGGTCGCTCCGGCGCTCGCCGCGGGCAACTCGGTCGTCCTGAAGCCGGCGAGCCTCACCCCGCTGACCGCGATCGCGTTCGCGCGCCTCGCACGCGAAGCCGGGGTACCGGAGGGGATCTTCAACGTCGTCGTCGGGCCGGGATCCGAGGTTGGCGAAGCGCTCGTCGACGATCCCCGGTGCCGGTCGGTGACGTTCACGGGAAGTGGTGACGTCGGACGCCGGATCTCCGAGCTCGCCGGTCGACGGATGCTGCCGCTCACGCTCGAGCTCGGGGGCAAGGGACCCGTCGTCGTCTTCCCGGACGCGGACTTCGACCGGGCCGCGCGCGCGATCGGCTACGGGATCTTCCAGAACGCGGGCCAGATGTGCTGGGCCGCGTCGCGCCTCCTCGTCCACGAGAGCGTTCGCGAGGCCGTGGTCGCGAAGGTCCGCGCGATCGCGGAGGCGATGAAGCTCGGCCCCGGGATCGAGGACGGCGTGGAGATGGGGCCGCTCGTCTCGGCCGACCAGGCGACGCGGGTGCTCGAGTACGTCGACGTCGCCAAGTCCGACGGCGGGTCGGTCGTGTCGGGCGGGCTGCGGGCGAGCGCGCCCGAGCTCGCGGCGGGGAACTTCGTGCTCCCGACGATCCTGGCGGGCGTCCCCGCGACGTCGCGGGCCGTCCGCGAGGAGATCTTCGGGCCGGTCCTCACGGTCTCCACGTTCACCGAGACCGAGGACGCGATCCGTCAGGCGAACGACACGAGCTATGGCCTGCTCGGTGCCGTCTGGACCCGCGACCTCGCGACCGCCCACACGGTCGCCCGCCGGCTCGAGAGCGGGATGGTCATGGTGAACGAGGCGCCGATGAGCCACCCCCAGACGCCGTTCGCGGGGGTGAAGGGGAGCGGCCTCGGCTCCGAGCAGGGCGCCCGCGCGCTCGAGACGTACACGCGGCGCAAGAACGTCCTGCT
>JASHUS010000106.1 GCA_030039865.1 Thermoplasmata archaeon | reverse complement strand
GGGGAGTTACCGGACCTGCTGCTGCAGCGCGGGGCCGGCCTCGCCTTCGCCCGCGAGCTTCCGCAGGGCGCGCTCCTCTATCTGCTGGTCCGCGCGGCGAAGCCGCGCCACGTCGTCGAGACCGGCGTGCGCCCCGGTTACTCCACGGCGTGGATCCTCGCGGCGCTCGAGGCGAACGGCGCGGGGGAGCTCACCTCGCTCGGGCCCGGACCGACCGCGGGGCGGGTCGCCGGGGTCCGCGAGAGCGGCGTGGGCCAGCTCGTGGCGCCGTCACTGCGCTCGCGCTGGACGCTCGCGCTCGGGAACACGGAGGATCGCCTGCGCGAGATCCTCCAGTCGACGGCGGGCATCGACCTGTTCTTCTACGACAACGGCCCCTGGGAGGCGCGGACCCGCTTCGAGCTGCGCGCCGCGTGGGAGGCGCTCTCGGGCCGAGGCCTCCTCCTCGCGCATCGGGTCGATGCGAGCCCGGCGTGGGCCGACTTCTGCCGGCTCCAGGGACTCGCGCCGCCGCAGCTGCTCGATCCCGGTCCGCCGCCGATGGGCGTCCTCGCCGTGCGCACCCGCTGAACCGGGCGCGCTCTCAGCGCTCGAGCTCCTCGACCAGGTGGATGCTCGCCGGCAGGATCAGCTTCTCGACCGCCGTGCGGACGGCGCGCTCGCTGCCGGGCAGGATGTAGACCGGCTTGTTCTTGACGAGGTAGAGGCCCGCGCGGCTGATCATCGCGAGCGGCCCCACCTCCGCGTAGCTCAGCGACCGGTAGATCTCACCGAACCCCTCGAGGCGCTTGCCGCCGAGCGCCTCCATCGTCGCGACCGCGAGGTCGCGCGAGCTCACCCCGGTGCCGCCGACGGTCACCGCGCACTCGACCGCGATGTCGTTCAGCCACGGTTCGAGCTTGTCGCGCGAGTCGGCGACCGAGTTCCCCACGAGCGCGTAGTGGACGATCTTGTGACCGGCGCCCGCGAGGAGGTCGCGCGCGAGGTGACCGGACGGGTCGTCGCTCTCCGTGTGCATGTCCGAGACGGACAGGACGGCGAACCCGAGCGATCGAGTGCCGCCGAGGTGGTGCCGGTGACTCGCGTCCGGGGTCGATTTCGTGTCGCTCATCGAGTGCTCCCCGGGGATTTCTCCTTCGTCACGACCCGGACCGGACCGAGCGAGGTCCTCGGGTAGAGCCCCCGCGCATCCTTCTCGAGGTACTTGACCATGTCCCATACGGTGAGGAGCGCGACCGTCGCGCCGACCAGCGCCTCCATCTCGACGCCCGTCCGCTCGACCGTCTCGGCCTCGACGCGGGCGCGGACGCCGCGGGCGCTCGGCACGATCTCGACCCGACCCAGGGTCAGCCCGACCGAGTGGCAGTGCGGGATGAGCTCGGGGGTCCGTTTCATCGCGAGCAGACCGGCGATCTCGGCGGCGGCGATCGGGTCACCTTTCGCAACCGCGCCGGCCCGGATCGCTCGACGGGTCGCGGCGGAGAGCCCCAGCTCTCCGACGACGACCGCGCGGCGGTGGACGACGGGCTTCGCCGTGATGTCGCGCTGCTGGGCCATCCGCACTCACCGGCCCGCGGGCGCCTGCGCGGCGAGGTGGGCCAGGACCGCCTCGAGCTGGACGCGGTCGGTCGCGCCCTGGGCGAGGCGGAAGTCGATCTCGCCCAGGTACTCGACGAGCCGCACCTTCTCGCGCGGCGGCAGCACGGTATCCGGGATATCGGGGAGGTAGCTATGGATCGAGCGCAGGATGTCCTCCCCCGACGCGCCACGCTCGGTGATGATCGCATAGAGCCGCCCGCGCGCGTCAAGGAAGTTCCCCGCGAGCGCGGCCGAGAGCATCGCCTCGACCTCCCGACGGAGCGGGACGGTCGCGTGCTCCTTGACCGTCTCGGCGGTGATCCGTTCGTTGCCGGCGGCGGCGAGCTGCAGGAGGTTGATCGCGCGGCGCATGTCGCCCGCGCTCGCCCCGAGCAGGGTCTCGATCGCCTCGGGCGTGATCGTGCGGTGCTCGGCCTTCGCGACGCGCTCGAGCTGCTGGCGGATCGCCTCGGGGGAGTACGCCCGGAACCGGAACACCGCGCACCGCGACTGGATGGGATCGATGATGCGGGAGGAGTAGTTGCAGGACAGGATGAATCGGCACGAGCCCGAGTAGCGCTCCATCGTCCGCCGGAGGGCCGCCTGAGCCTCGGACGTGAGGCTGTCGGCCTCATCGAGCAGCAGGAGCTTGAAGCCGACATCCCCGAGCGGCGCGGTCCGGGCGTACTGCTTGATGCTCGTGCGGACAGTGTCGATGCCGCGCTCGTCGCTGCTGTTGAGCTCCAAGAAGTTCTGCCGCCACTCGGGCCCATAGAGGTCGCGGGCGAGTGCGAGCGCCGCGGTGGTCTTCCCGGTCCCGGGCGGCCCGGCGAAGAGCAGGTGCGGCATCGAGCGCTGGGCGGCGTAGGCCCGCAGTAGCGGAACGATCGCCTCCTGTCCGACCATCTCGGACAGCGAGGTCGGCCGGTACTTCTCGACCCAGACCGCCTCGCTCGCTCGGACCGACATGCGCTCGAGTGCGTCCTCCCGTCCGTTCTAATTACGGTTGCCCGAGCTCGACCGAGCGGAGCCCCCGGGCGGCGGCGCCCCCGCGCTCGCGCAACCGTCCCTCGTCGCGGCGGTGGCGACGGAGGGCCTCCGCGAGCACCCGACCGTATTGTCCCAACGCCTGGCGGTTCCCGCCGTGGTCGTCCCCTACCACCACGGAGAAGAGCTCCGCGAGCTCCCCGATCGAATCGAGGAACCAGGCGTGGTCGGCCGCTACGACACGCTCGAGCTCCTCGCGTGGACCGGTCGGGCGGCGACCGGACGCCGGAGGGGCGGGCGCCTCGACGTGCTCGCGGACCGCCCGTTCGAAGTGCCGGACCGCTTCGCGAAGCTCGGGAAGCGGATAGTCGGCGAGAAGGACGAGATCGTAGCTGATTCGTTCGAACCAGTCGACGGTCTCGTCGAAGCCGTGCGGCGGTCGGGGGACCGACGACCGGGCCGCGAGGGCGCTCACGATCGGGGCACCCTCTCCGGGGAAAAGCGCTTGCCGGCGGGTCCCCGAACGTGGTCACCGCGGGTGAGCATCGGGTGTGCGCCCGGACCATGGCCCTCGCGCGCCTCTCCCACCTCGATGAACGCGTTCGCGACGCTCGTCCTGAACGACGGTGCCCTCCGCAGCCGAAAGTACCCCGAACCCGGGCCGCGCCCGCTCGGACCCGAGTTCCGCTCTCCGAGCCCGCCGGCACCCCCCCTCGCGCGGGGGCCGACGGGGCGCCCGGGGGCGTACCCCGCGGTCGCCCGGCCGACGCCCAAATAGCCGGCCGGCCTGCGGACGCGCGTGACGGCCGGACCCGGGGCGATCGAGGACGGTTTCGCCTCCGTGAACGGCTACCGCCTCTACTGGAGAAGCGTCGGGCGCCCCACCTCGAAGGCCGCGGTCGTGGTCCTTCACGGCGGTCCGGGCGCCACGCACGACTACCTCGCCCCGTTCGCCGACCTCGCCGGGGATGGATACCGCGTGGTGTTCTACGATCAGCTCGGATGCGGCCGTTCCGAGCTCGCGCGCACGGTCCAGGAGTACACGGTCGAACGGGACGTCGACGACCTCGAGAAACTCCGCGCGGAGCTCGGGCTCGACACGTTCCACCTCATCGGCTCGAGTTATGGCGGACTGCTCGCCCTTGCCTACGCGCTCGCCCACCCGGGTCCTCTACGCACCCTGGTCAGCGCGAGCGGTCTCGCCGACGTCCCGCTCACGGTACGGGAGATGCAGCGCCTGAAGCGCGAGCTCCCTCCGCCGCTGCCCGAGGTGCTCGAGCGCCACGAGGCGAAGGGCGAGTATCAGGACTCGGAGTACCTCTCCGCCGTCATGGAGTTCTACCGGCGCCACCTCTGCCGAATGCCGCAGTGGCCGGCCGAGGTCTCGTACACGCTCGACCACATGAGCCTCCCGAAGTACGGGACGATGAACGGGCCCAACGAGTTCACGATCACGGGGACGATCCGCGATTACGATCTGACGCCGCGGCTGGGGGAGATCCGCGTCCCGACGCTCGTGACAACGGGACGCTACGACGAGGTGACGCCGGCCGTCGCCGAGTCGATCCACCGCGGGATCGCCGGATCTCGGCTCGTCCGATTCGAGGAGAGCTCGCATCTCGCTTTCTGGGAGGAGCGCACCCGCTACCTCGCGACCGTGCGGGAGTTCCTCGCGGCCCATCCGGGCCCCACGCGCCCCGCGTAGGTCAGGCGGGTGGCCTCCCGGCCCCGGCGGGTGCGCCCGTCGCCTCCCGCCGATCGAGGGTCCGGCCGAGCCGATAGAGCAGGTAGGCGAAAACTGCCGCTACGACCAGGATCCCGGGGACGCTGAACTCGACCGGCACATCCCACAGGAAGAGGATCGCCATCATCCCGACCGCGAAATGGTATTTCGAGCGTTCAAGCCCGACCGTGCCGACGCGGTAGCGCACGATCGCGAGCGCGGCGAGGTTGAACACGACGAGCGCGGACGCGGCCGCGACCGCCGGGACCCCGGGCCGCGTCGAGAGGATCAGCACGACCGCCCAGCCGTCGAACGAGAGCGTCCCGGCGAGGACGAGCCCGAGCCGGCCGATCCGTCGGGGCCCGGATCGAGGCTGCAGGAGATCCCCCGGCGCCCACGCCGCAAGCGCGACGAGCGCGGCGGCGAGCGCGAGGAAGAAGGCGAACGCCGCGGGACTCGGCCCGTGGCCGACCACGTAGCCGAAGCCGGCCACGTTCACGACGAATGTCGCCGCGACCAGCGTCAGGGCGCCTCGATCGAACCAGCGCGCGTCCTTTGCCGCCGGGAACCAGAGCTGCGTCAGGAGGATCGGCAGGGCGATCGAGTACGTCGCGT
>JASHUS010000105.1 GCA_030039865.1 Thermoplasmata archaeon | reverse complement strand
GACTCGTGCCCGGTGGGACTTTCGCCACATCCGCCGGTCCCACGGAATCGGCGAGCGGAGGAACTACGACGACCTCGCACGGCCCATTCAACGCCTCAAGATCCACCTGGTCGATCGTCGCTCCGCCGGGAAGGAAGTGGACCGGCGGGTCGACGTGGGTGCCGACGTGGGAGCCGAATCGCAGCGAGGAGAGACTGTAGGCGTCGCCGCGGCTCAGGGAGTGGGCCGGCGCGCTCGAGAACGGAGGATCGCCGGGGAACGCCGGCATGCCGTCGTAGAGCGGCATGGAGATGTCGAATCGCCGGGCCGGATGGTCGGTCAACGGATCCCCGCGTGGCGCGAACGCCGGAAGGGGGTGATTAGGCTTCGTTCGATTCCGAAGCGCTCAGCCCTCATGGCCGGAGCCGGGCATCCGTTCGAATGGAAGGGTTAAGGTCCGGTCGAATCCCGGTGTATCGATGGCCTCGGGCAAGGGCTCGCGCCGGGATCCGGACGACGACGATCCCGACGAGGAGGAGGAGGTCGAGTCCCGGAAGTCGCGCCCCCGCAGGAAGCCGAGCCATAGCTCGACCAAAAAAACATCCGCGCGGCACCCGTCGTCGGTCCGGCGGTGGAAGGCGAGCGCGGACGACGAGGAGGAGGACACCGAATCGCGTCCCGCCGATCGCAAGACGGTCTACTGGCGGGCGCGGGACTCGCTGTACTTCGAGCCGCTCGTCGCGCTGGCGATCGTCGTCCTCCTGATTGTGGGCTTGTACGCCTATACGCAGAACTGGCCGCCCGTCTACGTCGTCGAGTCGGACAGCATGCAGCACGGCTCGAACGACCAGCTCGGACTGATCAACACCGGCGACCTCGTGCTCGCCCAGAAGATCGCCAACTCATCGATCACGCCCTACGTGATCGGCATGCAGACCGGATTCTCCACGTACGGGGAGTTCGGCGACGTGATCCTGTACCATCCCGACGGAACCGGCAGCACGCCGGTCATCCATCGGGCGATCCTCTTCCTCGTCTGGAACCCGGGGTCGTCGTCGTACAGCGCGCCGGACCTCGCGGGCCTACCCTGCGGCAACGCGACGAACACGGTCTACGCGTCGACCGGGACCCCGGGTGAGTGCGGCACGAGCGGACTCACCGGCACACTGAGCCTCTACCACATCGGCTGGATGTCCGTCAACGTCACCGTCGATCTGGGCGCGCCAGCCCTCGGGCAGCACTCGGGCTATCTCACGATGGGCGACAACAACTATCTCTGCGCCCAGCCCGGGGACTGCGTCGGCGAGCCCGACCAGACCGGGACGAGCATCCCGGTCATCAGTTCGCTCGTCGAGCCGGGCTGGATCGTCGGGGTGGCCCGCGGCATGATCCCGTGGTTCGGCGCGATCAAGCTCCTCCTGTCGGGCTCGGCCAGCGAGGTTCCGTCGCAATCCTGGCAGTACATGGCGCTCACGATCATCGGCCTCATCGCCCTCGCCTTCGGCGTCCACTTCGTGCTCCGGCGCGAGGGGATCGAGACGCCGCTGCGCAAGGAAGAAGAGGCGGAAGACGCGGAGAAGGAGGGCGACGAGGAGGAGCCCGAGGAGAGACCCGAGAACCATCGGTTCTTGGGCTCGCTCCGCCCGTGGCACCGAACCGAGGACGAGGAGGACGGCGCGCGCGACGCCCCGAAGTCGACGTCTCGGTCGAAGCGGCCGAAGTCTTCGGCCAAGAACCACGGCCGGCCGCCTCCCGACGTCCACCGGGGTGCGAAGGCTCGACCCGCGGACGAGGACGACGACGAGCTGTAGCCCGCGAGCGACCGGGCAGGTCCCTTCGCAACGCTTTTCTTACCGACCTCGTCCGGAACGCCGGGCAACGTTCGGATGCACGTCATCGGAGGGTCCGCCTCGACCTCGCTCGCCGAGCGGGTCTCTCGAGAGCTCGGCAACGCCCCGTTCGCGATCCCGTTCCTCAAGCGGTTCCCGGACGGCGAGATGTACCTGCGCGTCGGCGGCCGGTTCGAGGGCGACGACGTCGTCCTCGTCCAGTCGACCCGGACCGATCAGGACCTGATCGAGCTCATGCTCCTCGGCGATGCGGTCCGGGAGGCCGGGGCGCGGCGGACGATCGTCGTCATTCCGTACTTTGGCTACGCCCGGCAGGATCGCCTCTTCTTCCCGGGGGAACCGGTCAGCGCGCGCGCGATCACCCGCATGGTCGAGATGAACGCCGACGCGGTCATCACGGTCGACCTTCACTCGGCCCAGACCCTCGCCCACTTCACGAAGCCGGCGTTCGAGGCGAGCGGGATCCCGGCGATCGCCCGACTCCTGCGGGAGCGACCGATCGACATCCTCGTGTCGCCCGACCGGGGCGGGGTCGACCGCGTCCGACGGATGGCCGAGCTGCTCGAGAAGCCCTGGTTCGCGCTCGACAAGCATCGGATCGACGCCGAACACGTCGAGCTCTCGCTCACGGCCGAACCGCCGGTCTCGATCCACGGCAAGCATCTCGTCCTCGTGGACGACGTCATCACGACGGGCGGGACGATCGTCGAGGCGGCGAAGCTGCTCAAGTCCCGCGGCGCCGGCGCGATCAGCGCGGCGTGCACCCACGGACTCTTCCTGCGGGACGCGTTCGAACGCATCAAGGCGGTGACCGACGAGGTCTATTCGACCGACACGCTCGGGAACCCCGCCGAGAAAGCGTCGGTGGCGCCCGACATCGCGGGCATCCTCCGGCGCCAGGTCACGTCGTAGCGAGGTGGCGCATGGACGCCCCTCGACCCACCTCGGCCGCTTCCCCCGACGACCTTCTCGAGCTCGTCGGCTCGCTCCGTCACGACCTGCGTCGACGCGACGAGACGGTCTCGGGGAGCTGGGCCGAGGAGACCGTCAACGAGCTCCGCCGCGGGGAAAAGATCGGTTGGTACTATCCGCCCGGCGAGGGCGGGGGGCTCGCGTTCTACTCCGTCCAGCAGAACTCCGCGTTCGGCCACGTCCACTCGACGGGCGGGCCCGGCAAGGTCGAACGGGGGGCTCGGCTCGCGCACACGATGTTGGAGGCGCTCCCGCCCGGGATCGCCGCGATCGACGTCGGTTTCACCGGGTTCTCCCCGGAGGAGGAGCGCTCGGTCACCGATCGGCTCGTCGAGCGACCCGGCTCGCGCGTCATCGAGCGGTTCAAGATGGAGCGGGAGTTGGGTCCCGCCGGGGCCGCCGAGGCCCCGACCGTCCCGGCGGGACTCTCGCTCGTGCCGATCCGGGACGTCACGGTCGCCGCGATCGCCGACCTGGACCGTCGGGCGTTCGCCGGCAGCGACGACGAGCTCCTCGTCGGCCCCACGCTCGAAGACTATCAGCAGGTGCTCGAGGCGCTCCTCGCGGGCCGGCTCGGACGGTTCGTCGAGGAGGCGTCGACGGCGCTCATCGAGCCCGAGCCTCCCCGGCTGGTCGGCGCGCTCCTCACCGGCGAGGAGTCGCCGCGCCGGGCGATCTTCCTCGACTTCATCGTCGACCCGTCGGACCGGCAGAAAGGGTACGGCCGGTTCCTATTCCACTGGGGATTGCGGGCTCTCCGGGCGCTCGGCTACTCCTCCGTCCGGCTCTGGGTGACGGCGTCCAATCACGCCGCCCGCCAACTCTACGAGTCGGAGGGGCTGCGGACAAGCATCCGGGCGTCGATCTACCGCTGGGAGCGGCCGGTCGGCTCCCCGCATCCGCAATCGTCCCGGTAGGGGCACGACGCGAACATCCAGGGCGGGCATAGGGGCAGCGCTCCGGGCGAGCCCGATCGTAGGGCGTGTTCGAGCGCGGCCACGCGGGTCCGCCAGAGCCGAGAGAACGTGGTGACCGGAGCGAAGTCGAAGGCGAAGGCGTGGGTCGGTCGTCCGACGTCCGTGGCGCGCTCGAACGCGACGAATGCGTAGCCCCGGGACGTTCCACTCGCCGCACAACGGAACCCGAGTTCGAGCGCATACTGGGGATACAGCTCGACCAGATCGCGGGCGGAGGGCACCGACGGGGCGCGGGACGTTCGCGCGAGATACGGTACTCCTCGGAACGCCGGGATCTCTTCGGACGGCTCGCGCGACCTCGCCGGGAGGCTCGCGACCTCGCCGACCGGCCCGCCCTCGATCGCCTCGATCAGCCGTTCGTACGCGGGCGAGAGTTCGGTGGCTCGAGCCTCGGGGACGCGTTCGCCGTCCCGGCGCTCGAAGAACGTCCGTCGCGGGTACACTACCTCCCGGAATCGCCCGACCCGGGAGTCTTCCTCCGACCGCACTGCCGACGCGAGGCGAGGACCGATCGACCGGTCGAGCTCCGGAGACGGACGGACCGATTCGAGACGTCCGCGCAGCTCGCCGCCCTCCGCGGCTTCGTTCCCGTCGCAGTCGCAGACCCCCGCCGAACGGAACTCGCACCTCCGAGCGAACCACGGACATCGGGGCAGCGCCGCCGCGCGACCGTCCCGGAAGGCGGCGCGGAGCGCCGCCGCCCGCCGGAGCGCTTCGGCCCGTACGCCGGGGAGGTCCCGGAACGCGAGATCGACGGTGGACACCGCGAGGCCCCCGTCCGGCTCGGGGGACGCCG
>JASHUS010000104.1 GCA_030039865.1 Thermoplasmata archaeon | reverse complement strand
TCCACGAGCTTGAGCAGGGTACGCCGGCGATCGACCGGGGAACTGTCCCGACTCAGAACGAGCGTCCGGGCGTCGGGATCGTCCATCATGCGCGTCAGCAGCGTCTCGGCGGCCGCGCGGGAGATGTAGCGGCCGATTCCGGCGCCGACTCCCTCCGACGTTCCGGCTGCCGGTTGAATCGGGACCTGCAGAGCTTCGAGATCCCCGGTGGCGTCCGCGTGGGCCGCTTCGAAGGTGTGCATGGTGGACTCGACGTCCTCGAAGCGTATCTGTCCACTGCGAAGAGGTTCGAGCGGGAGGATCGCGGTGTGGTTCAGGACGGTCTTGTTGTTCTGGTGATCGACGTCGATCGGCCCCGGACGGAAGAGCGAGAACAGGAGCTCGGTTCCGGCATTGACCGGATGGACCATGACCACGTCGAGGGGTCCCTCCTCCTCGTGCAGCGTCGCGCCGCGCAGCGGCGCGTTGAGGCCATCGATGCGTCGGCTGTACATCGCGAGGTTGAGCTCCCGGGATTTCGCCTTGATCCCGTAGCCCACTCCCGGGGTGGATCCAAAGAGCCAGTGCTCGACCGGGACGGTCGCGTCGGGCGGCGATGAGGTCTGGTCCGACATCGCCCCTTCGCCCGCGCCCCGGTGTCGTGCGCTAGACCCGTTTGACGCTCTGCTCGCTCTCGCCCTCGAAATCCGACGCCTGTTGCGCGACCTTGCCGAAATAGTCGATCATCGCCTGATATTCCTCGTACGAGGCGTCCATCTGGGCGGAGCCGGCCGCGCTCGCCGGCTTGATCGAGATGCGGGCGGGCGCGGCCGCGGCCATCTCCGTGCCCTCCGCCATGCGGGTCTTGATCTGACTCGTGAAGTACGCCGCCTCGTCGAAGCTGGGCCCGCCGTCCGCGAGCCGCGCCCCCCGCAGGAGGGACAGGGTCTGTACGAAGAACCGGCTCAGCAGAAATTCGCAGAACTGCTGGCGCTCCTTGGACTTCCGGCCTTCGGGGATCGTGAGGGGCAGGCCCAGCTTGTGGAGCAGCGACTCCGGAAGCTGGTCCGTCTTGGTCAGCACGATTGCGGGGAAGATCTTGAGCCGATGCGCCAGGCGGTGCGCCGCCTTCTGCTCCTCGAACTCGGTGGCCTTGTATTTGACGAAGTTCGAGATCAGTTGCGCCATCTGGCCGTCGTAGCCGATCATGCGGCGGAACTGCGGCGAATCGTGATCGAGAGTCATTCGGCTGCAATCTACCAGGATCACGACGATGTAGCTCTCGAGCAGCTGCCGGATGATGTCCGTTGAGGCGACGCCGCTCTCGATGTACTCCCGGACATCCTCGCCCGAGACGTCGTAAGCGGCGAACTTGATCCCACGCCAGGCGAACCGCGATTTCTTGAGCACCTTCCCGATCACCGTGCGGAAACCGAGCGTGAACTGGACCTTGTTGAGCTCGTCCTTGACGTTCGCGTCCGGGAACGAACCGGTCATCATCTTCGCGTGGATCCGGGTCAGCACGTCGAGCGACTCGGGCGGAGCGTAGAACCGGAAGTTCTCGTTCGTCTTCGTCGAGGTCAACGTCATCGTGCTGTACAAAGCACCGACGAACGTCGTCTTGCCGGCCGCACGATCCCCCAGGATCGCCGCCGGGCACATCGGGCAGCCGATTTGGGTTTCAGTATTTAATGGTCGGCAACTCGACGCTCGGCGAGACTCCCGGTACCCACGACGTGTCGGGATCCACGCGCCGCTCCCACGAACTACACCGCGTCCCTTACGAGCTCACCTCGGCTCGGATGGAGGCTCGACGCCCGTCGTCATCGTGTAGCGGAACCCGTAGGCCTCGCGCTCGCGTCGGACGGTTCGGCCCGTTCCGACCGTCCAGACGCCCGTAGTCGAACCGGCCGGCGTCGTAGGGGCCAGTGCGTCCAGCTCCGGGTCAAGGTAATCGAGATCTCCATCGCTCTCGCACTGGTAGCTCTGGGTCATCAGCAGCGACGTCAGTATCGGCAGCCCGTACGGCTTCCCTCTCCACTGTACGACGTGGAAGAGGTCGGCGAGCACGGGGGTCGCCAGGAGTGCGGCGCGCAGCGAGGTGTAACCGGGTAAGCGCTGGGTGGCGTCGCCCCCGGGAGGGGGACGCAACCGTCCCCGCGCCTGCTGCAGAGCCGTGAGGGACTGCACCCACTCCTCCGGCGAGCAGGCTCGATCGAACCACACGGAAGGGTCGAACGTCTCGGGGCGCGACGGGGCCTGGGCGACTACGGGAGGCGGAGCGGCCGGAGGCCGATCGGGGGGACCCACGTCCTCCGGAAACCCGGCGACGGAAAGCGTGTACTGCGTCGCGTGGGGATTGGAACGCCGGTTGGGCCAGCGAATCATGACTTGGCCGACTCCCGGGTCGCGATCCGGGTCGAGCAGGACGAACGACTCCGCGCTCGGCAGCAGGCCCAGACGCTGCAGTTGTTTGTTCAACTGCGGGAGGTTACTGGCTGACTCGGCGACCTCGGAGAGGGCGCGGAGGGGCACGCTCGATACGTTCTTGCGAGCGATCGAAGCCAGATCGTCGAGCAGCGCCTGACTGGCGCGCAGGAGGAGGATCTCGTCGGGATCCTTCCCTTCGAGAGTAGCGGGATCATCGGCGTCCTCCGCCTTGCCAAACAGGTGCAGCTTGCGGCCTTCCTCGGGTCCGATCCTCCCCCTGCTCGCCCAGAGCAAGCGATCGGCGAGGCGGGCCTTCCGTCGCCCCCCCGGCGCCCGAGATTCGTAGAAGATTCCGGCGTAGGCCTCTCGGGCCCAGTCGGTCCACGGAGAATCTCGGGTCTCGGAACCTCCCGAGGAATCCGCGAGATACCAACGCACCGCTAAGGTTCGCAAGAGTCGTGAGATCTCGGTCGTGTCCTCCGTGTCACTGCGAACCCGGTCGAGGAGTTCGGCCGCATGAGATGCCACCCGATGCGCGTGGTCGCGGGAGGCGCGGTTCGCCTCTTGGACGATCTGGACGTAGTTGACACAATTCAACGCCAGCAGATTGAAGTGCTCGTTCGCGTCGAATCGGAGGAACGCAGCCAGTCCCGGAGGCAAGTTCGGACTGACGGGGGACGGGGAAGGTGCCGAGTCGGCCGGCGCGGGTGGGACGGGGACACGAGACGAGGGCCGCCCGCAGTTCCGGCAGAACCGAAATTCTCGCTTGTTGCTGAATCCGCAGAACGTGCAGCGCTCGGAGTACTCTTCGACGGGCGTCGGGCTCGCCGGACCCGAGCGGGCGTCGGACGTCTCCATTCCCGTGCACCACCGCGGGTCCCGGTCCGATCGAGTCGGCCGCCGAACCTCCGCCGCAGGCGGACGGTCAATCTTCGCCAAGCCAAGTATCTTCCGATAGGGGCGCCCCCCGGCCGACGGGCTGCGCTCGGAACGCGAAGCCCTCGCGAACGACTTTATCTCGGGCAAGCACTCGCGCGACGTGCCCGGCCGAAAGGTCTCTGACCCGACCCCGCCCCGCAGCGGGCCATCGGACGGCTCCGCGTCGCGGCGAGACTCCGTGAAGCGCCACCTCGTGCACTTGGTGGCCTGCTATCCGGATCTGATGATCTCCGACGTCCGCGCATGCCGGGCCCTGCTCCGTGATGCTTGTCCGCATGATCGGCTGGAGACCTCCGTCCTGATCCAAGCCGTCGAATCCCGGCTCGCGGAGGACATGCGTACTCGGGACGCCGGGCCGGCGGGCTCCCCGGTCCGAGTTGAGTGGGCAACGCGGTTGAGGGCAGATTCCGGAGTTTCGGCCGAACTCGCCCTCTGGGCGATCGGCTCGTGGGCCGATGCCGTGCAGTCGGCGCCGGGGTCCGACGGACCCTCCCACGCCGTCGCTGTCGATGCCTCGCGGGAAAACGAGGCGGATGGACCGGTCCCGTCAAGCGAGGAGGCAGCCGACGCGCCAACGTCCCCATCCCCCGCCATCGCTCGACTGTCACCAGGTGTTCCTGCTCCCGCGGCCGCCGACAACTCGTCTCTCAGCGCACCTGCCCCGAACGGGACCGGTATACCTCCACCTCCTGCGCGAGAGTTCCCGCCCTCGCCTCCTCCCGCTCCTCCATCTCCGCAGGCGCCCAGTCCCGGCGTCGATCCCTCGGCCCCTTTCTGCCCGCGATGCGGCGCTCAGGCCCGGTTCGTTCCCTCCTACCACCGGTACTACTGCGAAACCTGCCGTCGCGGAGTCTGAATTCGGTCCGTCGGCGGCCTCGGCCGCTGTTCCATAGATGCCGTAGGCCGTGCCGCGCCCTCGGGGCGGCCACCCCTATGCTTATTCTTCGGGCCACTTACGGACCGACCATCCGACATGGCCGAGTCTCGGGCGCGGAGCTACGAGG
>JASHUS010000011.1 GCA_030039865.1 Thermoplasmata archaeon | reverse complement strand
GGCGCCGCCGGCGAGGTCGTTGAGGGTGAATTCCCCCGAGACGGGAACGCGGTGGGCCAGGATCAGGAACCATCGCACGGTAGGCGCGAATCTTGCCGGGCGTTAAGCGTTGGGCGGTCGAAGGACGACCTTCGGTCCGCTCCCCTCCCGGGGCGAGCGTCGCTCAGTCGGCCGCGTCCCGGCGTCGGCGGACCGGGCCCTCGGGCATCGACGGGAGCGGGTTCTGGCGCCGCTTGAGCCAGATCTCGTCGCCGAGCTCGTGGTAGACCGCGTGGGCCGCGAGGCCGGTGCCGGTCTCGCCGTGGGGCAGGCGGAAGGCGCCCGAACGGTGCGAGTTGGGCGAGTAGACCACGTCCTTCTCGCCCGCGGCGGCCATCGCTTCCGACTCCTCGCGCGCGAGGTCGAAGATGCGGTCCTTGCGGAACATCCAGTAGTGGATGCGCCACTCCCGGCCATCGTAGAGCGTCGTCTCGTCGCGCTCCGTCTCGAGGATACCGGTGTCCTCGAGCATGTAGAACGTGTCGCGGTCGTCCGGCCCAAGGACGTTGTCGATGATCCGCTCGTTGAACCCGAAGAAGTTGAGCACGTGGGCGGCGATCGACCGCGCGTCCTCGGGCCGCATCCCCTCGTGGCCGACCGAGCGTCGGATCGCCTTCGCAAGGGAGTCGAAATCGACCGGGCCGGCCCCCGTCGAGAGGACCGCGTCCGTCGGGATCCCCGCGCGGGTCGTGCTGACATCCTCCGCCGTCCGCAGCGGAACCGGGTTCCGCAGCGTGTACCGCTTGGAGGCGGTACCCTTCGCAGTCGAGCGCTCGTCGCTCCGCATGGACGAATCTACCCCGGCCATCGTATATGTAACTTCGGAAACGAGCCGAGGTCGCACGAGCTCTACGTATAGTACAACGGCGAGTTTTCTCGCCGGCGCGACGACGTATAGCACGTCGAATCAGAGCACGACCCGACGCGGCCGGCCGACGCGCTGGAGCGCCTCGACGCCCGGTCGCCACTCCTCTTCTTCGATGCGGAACTCCGTCTCCGCGAGCTGTCCGAATTCGCGGGGGAACGGGAAGAGCGACTTCGCGACGTAGACGTGGGCGAACGGCGACCCGGTCGGCCCGGTCCACGGCTTCTCGGACTCGACGACCGACCGATACTCGTAGTACTCGGGCGCCGGCACGAACCAGATCAGCGAGTCGTCCGTGCCCCGGAGCCGAGGGCCCCGGGAGTAGGCGTGGATGCCGAGGTGCTGGACGACGGGGATCGGCATCGTGAACAGGCGGCGATCGCCGGGACGGGCGGAGGCGATGAGCCGGCTTCGCACGGTCTCAATCGCGATCGCCTCCCGGGCCGGGTCGGACGCGACGACCCGGGCGACGCCCGATCCGCGGGCGAGGAACGCGATCGTTCGGCTGATCTCCCGATCCGGGCCGGCCTCGGGCCGGAAGCCGATGAGATCGGCGACCTCGGCCGGGAGCTGCATCGTCAGCCAGGTCGGGTGCATCGCCCGGATGATGACATACTCCATCGAAGGCACCGCAAGAAGGTCTTGGGCGTATAAGAATCCTGTGCACTTCGCTTGCGCTTAGGAACGTGGCCCCAACCGCTCGATAGCCCCGACGACCTCGCGCAGATCGTCGGCGGTGAGCCGGAGGTCCGCCGCGGCGTTGACTTCGGGAAGCGCGCTGTTGAGCGCGACGGCGCCTCCGACCGTACGGAACACGGGGATGTCGGCCCACCCGTCGCCGACGTGGACCGCGTGCCGGGCGTCGGTCGCGGCGCGATCGAGCAGCCGGCCGAGCCCGAGCCGCTTGTCCGCGCGAACGCCCTCCGCCGGACCGATCCGGCCCGCGACGATGTCCTGCGCGTCGACCCCTTCGCAGTCGTCGAAGCCGAACCGCGCGAGATACCGGTCCGTCACGTAACGGGGATTGTGCGTCAGCAGCGCGACCCGGGCCCCGAGCGCGTGCAGGGTCCGGACCCCCTCGGCGATGCCGGCGAGCGTCGGCGTCGCGTCGACGATCGCTCCGACCTCGGAGGTCGTGTGGCCCGTCGCGATGTTGAGGAGATCGGCGAGGTGCTCGTCCTCGCCCGAGGCGCGGGCGAGGAACCTCCGGTTCGAGGCGTCGTACTCCGGGAGACGGCCGAACGCCGCCGCGATCGGGCGCCAGCCGTGGCCGCGCGTCAACGTCCCGTCGACGTCGAAGGTGACGAGGCGCCAGGGAAACGTTGCGGGCACGGTCGACCTAGGCGCGGCTGCCGCGGCCGAGGAGGATTCCGCCGACCCACAGGAGCACGAGCCCCGCGGCCGCGATCGGGAGGATCGTCCCGAGCCGCCCGGGCGCGGTCGGCAGGAGCACCGCCACCAGGACGAGCCCGCCGAGCGTCAGCAACAGACCGAGCGCGAGCGCGCGCTGACGCGAGGGGCGCGGTGGCGCCGGACCCGGAGCGGCCGCTACGTTCGGTGCCGCCGACATGGAAGCGGGCCGTCACGCGAGCGTGCGGAGATAACCGTGGTGGCCCGGCGGAACCCCGAGACCCGCGGCTAGCGGTTCGCCGGCGGGCGCGGACGCGCGAACGCCGACTCGAGGAGGCTCGGCGGCGCCGCGTCCTCCGCCTCCCGGCCGACGCTCTTCATCGACCGGACGAGCGGCTTCGCCCCGATCGGCGAGATGATCGTTGTGATCAGCCCCACGCCGGCCACGATCGTGAAGATCCGCGTGGAAAAGATCCCCGCGTCGAGCAGGATCACGGCCATCGCGAGCTCGACCGCCCCCCGGCTGGTGACGAGGAACCCGGCGCCGAGCGACTCGCTCGACGGCCAGCCGAGCGCGCGCGAGAGCCCCGCCCCGACGAAGATCTTTGAGAAGAGCGCGTAGAGCGTGAGGGCGGCGAAGATCAGGATCGGTACCCAGGCGATCCCGATGTCGCGCAGGTTCATGTTGAACCCGATCAGCGCGAAGAAGAGCGGGATGAAGAAGCCCCACGTGATCGCCTCGAGGACGAAGCTGATCGAGCGGTACTCGCGCCGCCCGGTCGCCTCGGGCGTGAGGAGGAGCCCGCAGTAGAACGCGCCCACGACGTACGTGAGCCCGAGCTCCTGCGAGTAGAGCGCGAGACCGAAGCCGAGGACGAGGAGGATCGCGAAGCCGGCCTCGCGGGTCCGCCACGACGCGCGGAACCGCGCCACCATCCGGTCCCAGACCTTCGTCTGGCGGAGCGCCCGGAGGACGAAGTAGGCGGCGAGGACGGTGACGAGGAAGAGGCCGGTCGTGGTGATGGCGGTGGCGAAGGCGAGCCCGGGGTTCGAGGGGTGGTCGTAGAGCTGGAGCAGGACCGCGAACGTCGTGACCGCGGCGAGCTCGTTCACCATCGACGCGGTCATCAGGAACGAGCCGAACTTCGTCTCGAGGAGGTCGAACTCGCGCAGCATCACGCCGAGGACGGGGAGGGCGGTGATCGAGATCGTGAGCGAGACGAACAGCGCCTCGATCGTCGGGAGTCCCGGGTACAGGACGTGGACGACCTCGGCGCCTAACGAGAACGGGACCAGGAATATCGCGATCCCGAGCACGCTCGCGCGCGCGCCGGTCGAGCGGATCTGCTGCGGGGTGATCGACATCCCGGCGAGGAGCAGGATGAAGAACGTGGCGAGGAACTGCAGCGGCTGGAAGGTCGTCGCGATGGTGCTGAGGCCCAGCACGTTCGCGAAGAGCGTCGGCCCCAACACGACGCCGACGAGCAGCTGTCCGACCAGCGCGGCCTGGCCGATCCGGATGAAGAGCTCGCCGACCAGCACGGAGCAGCCGACGAGGAGGAAGACCCCCAGCACGATGGTGGTGGTCGCGTTCACGGGGGCCCCTTTCCGGCGATGAGACGCGCACGCCTCGGATCTACCGTAGTTCCCTTCCTCAACGGCGCGGTCGCGACCGTCTGAGGAAGAGGTCCCCGTGGTATGTAGTTTCTCTCTGAGTAGTTCTCGGGAACCTTGGGGGACTTCGGACGGCTCCGCTAATGAGACGCGCTCGGCTCCACACTAGCATGCCCGACTCGCGCCGGACCCCGTCGGAACTGCCCGCGAGCGGACCCGGGAGCCGACAATCGGCCGTGAACGAACGCCGCCAGCGGGCGATCGAGGAGGCGCTCGACGTCCGCGTCCGCTCGACCGAACCCTACTTGCGGCTCGAAGTGCGTAACCCCATCCACCGCACGGGCTACCAGGTCCTCCTTCCGACGTTCCCCGCGAGGGATGTGGCGCTCTGCACCTGCACGGACTTCGCCCGCCGGGGCCTCGGGACGTGCAAGCACATCGAGGCGGCGGCGCGATGGCTCGAGGGCCATCCCGAACCGAAGGCCGCGGGGGGCCGACCGACGCCCCGGCCCCGGCTCTGGTCGCTCATCGACCGCGCGATCGCGGCTCGGTCATCGGACCGGGGTCCCGAAAGCCTCGCGTGGCGGCGCCCCGGCCGATTGCTCGTTAGCCCCGCCTAGCGCGGCCTACGACCACGCTCTGGGACCGACGAAGAAGGAAGGGGTTGGGTCCGCCGCGGGAGTTCGAGCCGTCTAGGTCGACATCCCGGGCGCGCCCTTGAGCGCCCGGATCTTGTAGTACTCGGGGTCGACGATGACCTCGCCGTTGACGCCCATCGTCTCGATCGTCTTCAGCTGGGCGCCGCCCTGCTTCTTGGCGGTCTGCCAGTCCGCGATCGGGATCGAGAACTTCTTCTCGACCTCCGTCCGGTAGATCGGGCCCGAGTTGTACGAGCAGAACGGGATGACGCGCCCGTCCGGTACCGCGTAGTGGATATCGCAGCGCATGAGGCGCTGGATATCGTAGTCGTACGCGTCCTGGAAGTGCATGTTCCCGATGTAGAGCGTCCGCCAGGTGAACTTCGCGAGGGCCTCCTTGTTGCCCTCCGTGAAGATCCCCGCGATGACGCGGACGCAGTTCTTCTCGCTGAGGCCCTCCGGCGCACGCGAGAAGTCGAAGTACTTCGCGACGTCGTGGAGCAGGCGGGCCCCGGCGACCGCCGTCCGGACCCGCGCGAAGCGCGCGTCCCGGTACTTCTCGA
This sequence comes from Thermoplasmata archaeon, assembly GCA_030039865.1. GTDB lineage: Archaea > Thermoplasmatota > Thermoplasmata > Lutacidiplasmatales > UBA184 > Lutacidiplasma. The sequence goes on along the minus strand of JASHUS010000011.1, from coordinate 4,903 downwards.
TCATCGTCTCGACGTTCTCGAAGAACCCGTCGACGTCCATGAACCGCGGCAGCGGGGTGATCTTCTGGCCGTCCGCGCTGACGAAGGCGAACGTGGCGCACCCGCAGCCGGGGTGGGTCGTGAGGGTCATCTTCTCCTCGCCGTGGATGATCGAGACGAGCTCGGAGATCGGTGCGACCGACGGCACGGGGAAGAAGTCCGACTTGTCGAACGGCCCCTCCGTGCACAGGATGCGCACGAGGTCCGACTGGGTGAACCGCATCTGGAAGCGGTCCTTGTCGGGGATACGGGCCGTGAGCGCGACCGGCTGGAAGTTGACGCCGCGCACGACGTCGATGTTGTCGATCGCGAACTTGACGGTCGGCCAGATCTCCTTCTCGTTGAACCCGCCGACGAGCGTCGGGACGAGCACCACGCTGAGCGGCTTGTCCGGCTTGCCCGCCGCGAGCTCCGCGGCCGAGGAGTGGGTCTCCCGGGCGGCCTGGATCGCCTTCTGCTTCACCTTGAGGAGCGGGACGCCCCGCACCTTGCGGTAGATCTCGTCGTCCAGTCCATCGAACTGGAGGTAGAGCGTGTGCAGACCCGCCTCGCGGCACTGCTGGGCGAAGCCGGGTTCGTTGGCGACCCGGATGCCGTTCGTCGCGACCTGGACCTGCTTGAAGCCGAGGTCCCGCGCCATCGACACCGCGTCGAGGAAGAGCGGCGAGAGGGTCGGTTCGCCGCCCGAGAACTGGACCGCGACCGTCCCGACGGGCTTCTGTTCCCGCAGGGTCTTCAGCATGAAGTGGATCTGCTCGCGGGTCGGCTCAAAGACGTAGCCTGCGGCGTTCGCGTTCGCGAAGCAGACCGGGCACTTCAGATTGCAGCGGTTCGTCAGATCGACGAGGGCGAGTCCCGTGTGGGACTTGTGGTGGCTGCACATCCCGCACGTGGTCGGGCAGCCGCGGAACTTGTCATAGTACGGGTTCTCGTAGCCGACCCCGTCGTGGGCGTAGACCTCCATCCGCAGGTAGAAGTCGACGTCGTTCGAGATGATGTCCCAGAAGTATCCGTGCGTTCGGCACGTCTTTTCCATGATCACGCGGCCGTCCTTCTCCCGGACGATCGCGGGAATGACCTTGATGCACTCCGGGCAGACCGAGGCGGTCTTCCGGGGAAGTCCGCGCGGCGCCTGGAACTCCTTCATCACGCGTGCGGGCATTGTAGGTTCCTCACTTTCGGCCCGCCGTTTCTACGCGGGGGCCCGAGGCAGCACACCCACTCCATCCTACATAATGCTCCTGTCGTCGCAGACGCTACAAAACGGGCTCCCCGTGACGTATAGTCGCACGGTGCGATTCGCGACAAACCCGCCGGGAGACCACGGTTTCGACACCTTCCGGCGCCCCGGCGTCGCGAGCGGGCCCGGGAGCTCCCTCGGGATCCACCGCGGTCCGCGCTCCCCCCAACTTATCACCCGCTCCGGCTGATACCGCGTCGAATGGCTCCGACCCGCAAGACCCGCGCGCGGACCAAGGCGCGTCGAACCCCGTCGGCCCCGAAACGGGCTCGGGGATTCGTCGGCCGGGATCCGAGCCCCGTGCTCGACCGCTACCCGCCCAAGGATCCGGCGCTCGCGCCTCGCGGCCCCCCTCCGCGCGCCACGACGCCGAGCGCGCCGGTCGCCCCGCCGTCCGCGCCGCCCTCCCCCTCGCCGCCCACCGGTTCGCCCCCTCCACCCCCCTCGAACCTCATCACGCTGGAACGGCCGTTCGACGTCGACGAGTTCTCGACTCTCCTCGGCGAGACGTCGATCCGCGTGGTCGTGCCCCGGGACGCGCTCCCCGAAGTGCTGCGCCGGATCACGGAGTTCATGGACTTCGGGATCTATGTCTACGCCCTCTCGATCCGCCCGGCGCCGGCGGAACTCCTGAAGGGGTTCGTCGTCGAGCTCCAGCGCGTCGACTACTCCGCAGAGAAGGAGAACTGGGTCCCGTTCGTCGAGAAGGGGACCAGCGGCTCTCCGTTCGGTCCGACCGGGGACCGGCGCTGAGAACCGCCCCCGAACGTTCTATGTAGCGAGCGCGGCTCCCGCCGCGCCAAGGGGTGCGAACGTGCGATCCACGTCGGACGGAGACCGCTGGGAGGTCGAGCTGCGCCAGCTGCGGGAGGAGATCCAGCAGCTCCGGGCCGAACAGCAGGAGATGGCCAAGGCGATCGACCAGCTCGTGACCACGTTCCGCATGCTCGCGACGCACCTCGGGATCGCCTCGGAGCCGTACGGGTCGGGTAAGAAGGCGGACCGCCGCTCGGACGTCCCCGGCTTCGGCTAGCGACGGCGACGATGCGGATCGTCTACACGGCGCGCGCCGCCGAACCGGCCGAGCATCGGGGGCGCTTCACGATCGACCTCGAAGGCGTCGCCGAGCCGCACGTCGACCTCGTGCTGCCCTCCTGGGTCCCGGGCTCGTATCACATCGCGAACTACGCGCGCGGGTTCCGCGGCCTCCGGGCCTCCCAAATGCCGGGCGGGACGGCGATCCCCGTGGAACGGGTGGACAAGGCCCGCTGGCGCGTACCGAGCCAGGGCGTTACCGCGCTGCGGATCGAGTACTCGGTCTACGGGCACGAGATGATCGACGAGGCGTTCGATCTCACCCCCGAGCACATGTTCCTGAACGCGGCGCTCTGCCTGCCGTACGTCGACGGACATCTCGCCGATCCGCTCGAGGTCCGGCTCGACGTCCCGCCCGACTGGCGGGTGGTGACCGAGCTCGCGGAGGCGGGCACCCACCCCCCGAGCTTCCGGGCCCCGGACTACGATACCCTCGTCGACAGTCCGATCGATGCGGGCCGGCCGCTCGTGGTCACGATCCGACCGGGCGGCATCCCGCACCGCATCGCGATCTGCGGCGACGGCGGCAACTACGAGCTCCACCGCCTCGAGGAGGACATCGGGCGGATCGTCGAGGCGACCGTCCGCCTCGTCGGAGATTCGCCGCTCACGGGCTACACCTTCTTCTATCACGTGCACGACGTCTCGGACGGCGGGCTCGAGCACGCGAGCTCGACGTCGTGCGTCGTCCCGCGCTTCGCCTTCCGGGGCCCGGAAGGATACGAGCGGTTCCTGCGCCTCACGAGCCACGAGTACTTTCACCTGTACAACGTGAAGCGGATCCGACCGAAGGTGCTCGGGCCGTTCGACTACACCCGGGAAGTGTACACGCGGCTCCTGTGGTGGATGGAGGGGTCGACCGAGTACTTCTCCGAGCTCATCCTCCGCCGGGCCGGGCTCCTCACCGTACCGAAGTACCTGGAAGGGCTCGCGAAATCGATCCACGACTACCTCGATACGCCCGGGCGTCGGGTCCAGTCGGCGGAGGAGTCGAGCCTGATCAGCTGGATCGACTACTACCAGCCGTTCGAGGAGACCCCGAACCAGTCGGTCTCCTACTACGTCAAGGGCCAGCTCGCGTCGCTCTGTCTCGACCTCGAGATCCGTTCGGCGAGCGCGAACCGCGCGTCGCTGGAGACCGTGCTCCGCACCCTCTGGACGGAGTACGGGAAAACGGGCCGGGGGCTCCGGGAGGACGAGATCCTCGCGGTCGCGAACCGGTCGACCGGGCTCGAGCTCGGCCCGTTCTTCGACCGGTACATCGGGGGGACCGACGAGATCGACTTCGACGCGTTCGCGCGCAAGGCCGGCCTCTCCTTCGTCCCGAAGCCGAAGGACCCCGACGCGGCCGACGAGGAGCCGGGGTATCTCGGGATCCGCTTCGAGAGCTCCAACGGGTCGCTGAAGGTGAAGAACGTCCTCGTCGATACCCCCGCGCGCCGGGCCGGTCTCACGCCGGGCGACGAGATCGTCGCCTTCAACCGGGCCCGGGTCACGAGCGAGACGTTCGAGCGCATCCTGAAGCGGCACCCGCCCGGCACGGCGATCGAGCTCACGGTCTTCCGTCGGGGGTACCAGCGCTCGGTGCCGGTCACCCTCGGCACCGCTCCGCCCGAGGCGTACCTCTTCCGTCCGGTCGAGGGGGCGGACGAACTCGCCCGCCAGGTCTACGAACGCTGGATCGGGGCGCCGTGGGAGCCGCCGAAGCCGGCCGCCGGCCCGTAGCCGATCGTCGCTCAGCGGGCGGCGGTGGGAACGGCCTTCCGACCGTACCGCCACTCCCCGTCCATCGCATAGATCCGGCGGAGCCGAGTGTCGACCCGGTCGCCGATGCGCACCGCGCCCGGCGCGGCGTCCGCCACCATGAGCGTCACGCGGATCCCCGGCGCGAGCTCCGCGAGGACGACCTCGTACGGCCCGAGCGCCTCGACCTGCGGGTCGAACTCGGTCGGCTGGCCGCCCGGACCGATGATCGTCGTCGCCACGACGGAGAGCCCCTTCCGGGGCAGGTCCACGCGCCGGAGCCCCTCGAGGTTCCCGCACGACCGGCACGCTCCTCGGGCCGGGAAGGTGACGAACGCGCAGCGCGGGCACTCCTCGGCCGTGAACCGCCAGTGGAGGCCGGCGGTCTCCCGGTAGCGCGGGCGGGAGATGTACGCCCCCTCCGACTTCCCCGCGGGGGCCCGGTCCCGTAGCGGGGCCTCGCGGGCCAAGTCGATCGGCAGGCCGGTCGCGGGATCGGCTTCCCACTCCCCGACCCACGCGCGGCGCAGCGCCTCGGGGGCCCGGTGCGAGAGGTCGAACGCCGCGCGGAGCGCCGACGGCTCGTCACGTAGCGAGCCGAGGAGCTCGGAGAGCGACGGGCCGTCGCCCTCCCGGAAGAGGAACGCCACCGCGCCCGCGCCCGGCGGGGAGGGGGAGGCGCCGTCGGCGATCGCGTCGCCGTAGCCGGTCGCGGCGAGGACGAGGCAGTCGCCCGCCCCCCCCTTCTCCGCCGCCGCGAGGGAGGCGGCGAGCGCCGCACCGTTC
>JASHUS010000103.1 GCA_030039865.1 Thermoplasmata archaeon | reverse complement strand
CCGCGTCCGTCACCGTCACCGTGATCGTGGTGTTGGTCGGGACCTGCTGGAAGAAGTTCGGATCGAACGTGTAGGGCGCGGTCGTCGTCACGGCGAGAGAGGCGCTCGCGTTCGTCTTCACGGGTGAGGCGCGGGCCTCCTCGGACGCGACCCAGGCCGCGCCCGCGAAGAGCAGGAGCGTGGCGAGCGCGAGGGCGATGACCACGCGACCGGATCCCGTGCGACCTCGCATGCTTGCGACCGTTCTCGGCGAAACGTTCGCGCAACGGTGCCTGCGATTCAAACCCCCTTTGTACGAACCGTCCGCCGGTCCGCGATCCCGTGAGTCCGGGCACGTCGCCGCCCCCGGTTCGTACACGTGACATATGTAGCTGCATCGGCCCGTTCCGAGGCGATGCCGCCTCGCGGGCCCGCCGGCTCCACCGGCGTGACGGCGCTCGGCGCATCCGCGCTCGGTGCGGTCGGACCGGTGGTTCGGGCCGCCTCGAACCTCCAGCTGACGAACAATCTGATCTGGGCGATGATCGCGATCGGCACCGCCGGCGCGATCGTGACGTTCTCGTTCCTCGTGTACGCGCTCTGGCGCTTCCGGGATCCGAAGGTGAAGGGCCGCCGCTATGGTTAACAAGTACGAGGTCGCCTGGACGCTCGCGGTCGTTGCGCTCATCGCCGGTGTGAGCGTGTACTCCACGATCCTGCTCTACCAGATCGACAGTCTCCCGTCGGACCCGACCGAGTACGTCGAGGTAATCGGGCACCAGTGGTACTGGGAGTTCTGCTACCCGGTGAACGGCTCGTGCTACAACTCGAGTTACGACGCCTCGACGAACACCGTCAGTGGCGGCGCCTTATGGGCGACGCCGGGGGCGAAGGTCCAGATCAATGTCACGGGCGCCGACGTGATCCATTCGCTCTACATTCCCCAGCTCGGCGTGCAGATCAATGCGATCCCGGGGCGCATGAACTACTTCGCGTTCAGCGTGCCGAACGCCGCACCGGGCACGAAGTACATCATCGAATGCACCGAGTTCTGCGGCGAGTTCCACGGCACGATGCGTTCGTTCCTGATCGTCACGTAGACCCGGCCCGGGGCTGCGGATCCGACCGGTCCGCGTCCTCGGTCCTCACTTCGCCCGGAACTATCGCGCGATCCTCGCCGGGATGTGGTCCCTTTCTGGGACGGCCTACGGGGCCGGGGGATCCCAGGCGGCATGCTCCGGGTGCTCGCCCTTCGGGCGGCGCGGGAAGCGGCCGGTGAAGCTCGCCATCACGGCGACAAGGACGCCGATCGCGAGGAGCGCGCCGGAGCCGATCAGCACCCACGTCTCCACGATCGCGGTGCTGGGCGGAACGGGCGCCGGCGGGACGGCGACGCCGACGTAGAGCTCGCCGGTCATGCCGCTCGCGAAGTGGCCCGGCACCTCGCAGATGTACTGGTAGACGCCGGCCGCCGGGACCGTGAAGTTCGCCCAGACGGTGCCGCCGGCGACGGCCGGGATGTCGACCGAGATGAGCGGCGGGTGGGAGGCGAAGTAGTCGGTGAAGTTCGCCGGGGAGAGCGTGTAGTTCGACTGCGCGGCCATCGTGAACGTGTGGCCGAACGTGCCGGTGTTCGTCACGAGCACGTTGATCGACACCGGGTAGTGGGCGGGCGTCGCGGAGAGCACGTTCGGGACGAACTGGAGCGCGTTCGTCGCGTTGTCGGAGAGCAGGAGGCCGGGACCCGAGGAGGTCACGTTGAGGAAGCCGTACATCCCCGCCTGGAACTGGAACGGCACGAGCGAGACGAACTCGAACCGGTCGCCGCCCGTGGAGCCGTTGAGCGAGAGGTTCGTCCACGCCGAGGTACCGGGCGCGACCGAGACGTTCGCGAGCGAGCCGTTGACCGCGAAGTACTGATCGAGCTCGGCGGGCGTCCAAGAGGTGTTGAGGGTGATGTCGGGCTGGCGCGCGACCGTGAACGTGTGGTCGTACTGCCCGACGTTGACGAGATGGACCGTGAGGGTCGAGTTGGAGACCCCCGCGAGGTAGGCCGGCACGAAGCGCGGCGTGTCGGTCATGTTGACGGTCACCGTCGAGTTCCCGGACGTCGCCGCCGGCCGGGCGATGCCGACCGGAGGTGCGGACGGCACCGCGCGGACCGCCGCCGCGACGGGGAGCGCGATCGTGCCGAGCAGCACGGCCGCGACGAACCACGGAAGGGCCCGGCGCCACGGTCCGGGATACCGGCGCGGACGTTCGTCGGTCACCGTTCCCTCGGACCTCCGTTCGACGGGGGGTCCGTTGATATCGCCGATGTACGAATCGCTCCCGGCGAGGGTTCCGACTACCGGTTCGCGATCGCTCCGGGGTCGCCGGCCACGATCGGAGCGGGCGTTCGGGGCTCGTGCGCCTCGGCCTCGGGTGCGCCGCGCGGGAAGACCGCGGGGAAACGCGGGCCGCAGAAGAACCGGCGGTAGAGGTACGTCGACTCGACGGTCATCACGACTGCCATGACCCCTCCGAAGCCGGCGGCCGCGGCGGTCGACGCACCGGTCGCGGCGACCGCGACCCCGGCGAACGTCATCGCGAGGAACGCGAGCGACAGGCCGAGGAGGAACCGGGCCTCTTCCGGTCGCGCGCGCCCCGAGACGAGGCGTCGCAGGAGCACGGCCGAGAGCCCGCCCATCAGGACCGCCATCAGGATCCCGCCCACCGTGGGGTACGGGGTCACCCACGGGGCGATGACCGCCGCGAGCGTGAGCGACGCGAGACCGCCCCGCTCCACGCCCGAGATGGGAGCCCACAGGATGACCGCGGCCATGATCGCGGCCATCGACCAGAGGAACCAGACCGACGCGAGGCCGAGGGCGAAGGTGGTGAGCAGGCTGAGCGGCGTCGCGGCGCCGCCGTAGGCGAAAAGGATCCCCATGATCACCTCGGCGCCCGCGGTGTCGAAGGCGAGGGCCGCCGGCCAGCCCCAGCTGTCGGCGCGGGCGCGGCGATCGCGCAGCACGATCAGCGAGACGAACCAGAGGCCCGCCGGGGCCATCATCATGAAGTTGAACGCGAGCAGGACGATCGTCCAGGTCGTCGTGCCGTTCGAGTTCAGGAAGACGTAGAGGAGCGAGAGCAGCAGCGTGCTCCCCCCGAAGATCACGGCGAGCGCGAGCGTGAGCTGCGTCAGGAGCGGCGGTTCGCCGTCGGCGGGCAGCACCTTGCCGAGGATGAAGATCGTGATCGCCACCATTGCAAGCGCGATGATCACGAACCCGAGCGGGTCCGCGGGCATCGCGAGCGGCGGCAGCGGGAGTTCCATCGACGCCGCACGAGCGGGCCGGATTTCTTATGCCCCCGGTTGCGACCGGGCGCCGTCTACGGGTCGCGGGACGGTTCGCGCGCGACGCCCGTGTCGAACCGGCGCAGCAGCTGCGTGGTCACCTCGACGAGCGGGTGGTGGGCGGAATGGTCGATCTCGATGTCGCTCACGGTCAGGAGGTGGTGCTCCCGGGCGAGGCGCTCGAAGCCGGTCTCGAGCGGCGCGAACTCCTCGGGCCGGTCGCACGTCAGGATGAACGCCTGCAGCTGCGTGAGCCCCATCTCGCGCGCGGCGAGGGCCCGGTGGTGGCCGTCCACGAGGATCCATTTTTCGCCCTTCTGGAGGACGAGGACCGGCTCCGCAAAGCCGCGCTCGAGCTCGTAGCGCCGCCCCTCGAGCTCGTCCTCGAAGACCTTCCACTGCGTCGGGGTCAGCCGGTCGATCGGCACGAGGCCCCGGTGGAAGGAGAACGGGAGGTTGTAGCGCTCGCCGAGGAGCCGCTTCAGCGTGTCCGCCTTGAGCGGCGATGCGCGCTCGAAGTGCGAGCGGACGATGTCGAGGTTCGAGAGGATGCCGCAGAGGCGGCCGTCGGCGTCGATGATGGGGAGGTCGCGCAGCCCGAAGCGGAACATCACGCGCGCCGCGTCGTCGAGCGCCGTCTCGGGCGTCGCGGTGATCGTCCCGGGGCGGATGATCTTGCTCAGCCGGGTCTCGCCCTCGGCGGCGTGCCGCAGGAGCTCCTTCGCGCTCACGAACCCGACGAGCTTGCCGTCGGCGTCGGTGACGGG
>JASHUS010000102.1 GCA_030039865.1 Thermoplasmata archaeon | reverse complement strand
GTGAAGAACATCGCGAGCGAGAGCTGCTGGCCCGCGTTCTGCAGCGTCGCGAGCATCCCCGAGGCCGACCCGCGGTTCTGCGGCGGGACCGAGTTCATCACGGCGGCGGCGTTCGGCGACGCGAACATGCCCATGCCGCAGCCGCTCGCGAAGAGGATGACGCCGACCTGCCAGTAGACGAAGTCGACCGGCACCAGAGCGAGCGCGAAGAACGCCGCCGCCCCGATCGACATCCCGATCGTGCTCAAGAGGCGCGGTCCGTGCCGGTCGGAGAGCCAGCCGCTCACCGGACCCGAGATCAGGAAGCCGACGATCATCGGCATCATGAAGATCCCCGCCCACAGCGGCGTCTCGGCGAAGCTGTAGCCGTGGAGCGGGAGCCAGATCCCCTGGAACCAGATCACGAGGAGCAGCATCAGCCCGCCCCGGGCGAGCGACCCCAGGAACGACGCCGACGTGCCGGCGGCGAACGATCGGACCTTGAACAGCGAGAGACGGAACATCGGGTCGGCGACCCGGCTCTCGATGAGCACGAACGTGGCGAGCAGCGCGCCGCCCGCGAGGAGCGCGCCGATCACCCACGGCGAGCCCCATCCGGTCGAGGACGAGCCATAGGGCAGGAGCCCGTAGGTCGTCCCGACGAGGAGGAGCGTGAGCCCGATCCCGAACGCCAAGTTGCCGGCGTAGTCGATGCGCTGGTCGGGCGCGCGGATCGAGATCTCGCGGAGCTTCCAGTACGCCCAGACCGTGCCGACGATGCCGACGGGCACGCTCACGAGGAAGATCAGGCGCCAGGTCGGCAGCACGTACGCGCCGATGTGGAGGTCGGGGATGCCGGCGATGATCCCGCCCGCGATGAGACCGATGAGCGAACCGCCGATGAACGCGATCTGGTTCACGCCCATCGCCTTCCCGCGCTCGTTCGGCGGGAAGGCGTCGGTGAGGAGCGCGGCCGAGTTCGCGAAGAGGAACGACGCCCCGACCGCCTGGATGAGGCGGAAGCCGATCAGCGCCTCGGCGCCCGACGTGCCGGTCCAGGGCTCGACGAAGAGCAGGATCGACGCCGAGGAGAAGACCGCGAACCCGAAGTTGTACATCCGGGCCCGGCCCCACATGTCGGAGAGCCGCCCGACGGTGACGAGGAGCGTCGCGGTGACGACCCCGTAGCCGAGCAGGAGCCAGATCAGGAGCGGGAAGTTCGAGGTGACGAACGGGTTGACGCCGAGCCCCTTGAACACGACCGGGAGCGAGATCAACAGGATCGTCCCGTCGATCGACGCGAGGAGGCCGCCCAGCGTGGTGTTCGAGAGCACCGTCCACTTGTAGTCGACCACGTCAGCTGACGCTCCGGGGGATCGTCCTCGAGGAAAGGACGAAGTACCAGCGAACGGGGGATTTTGGCGCTATCGTAGCGCAGGAAGCGACGAACGGGACGCTCTCGGAGGGCGGCCGGACCGCGCCCGACGTCACGAGGGCGCGGGCGCCGAGGAGTCCGAGATGCCCGCGACGCCGTAGCGCTCCCGCAGGTAGCGGGGCGGGTAGTACGCCATGAGGATGATGAGGGCGGCGACGATCACGAGCAGTCGCCCGATGAAGATCCAGACGAGGCTGCCGCCCGAGAGGCTGCCGAAGTTGACGAAGTCGAGGAAGAAGAAGGCGACGAGCCCCCCGCCGACGAGCGCGATCCGATAGCGGATCGTCCGGTCGCGGGTCCGGAAGTAGAGGCGCAGGTAGGCGAACGCGGCGACGAACTCGGGGATGACGAGGATCAGGACGGCCAGGATCGTGACGACGATCGTGGACGAAGTGCTGTAGGCCGGCGAGACCGTGCCGTAGGAGACGCTCACGCCGTCGGGACCGCTCGAGCTGACGTAGTAGACGAGCAGCCCGAACTCGAGGATGTAGAGGAACGTCACCGGCACGATGCCGCTGCGCCCGTAGTAGAGGAACCAGAGGTAGCAGATCAGGCCCCAGAGCGCCGCCGCGACGACGACGATATCGTAGTACTCGAACGCCACGACGAGTCCGACCGGCGGCAGTTGGAACGCCGCGATCATGCTCAGGATCGCGCTCAGGGCCGTCGACGCGGCGAGGCCCAGCCAGAAGAGGACGAACTGCATCGCGGGGAGGCGGGTCTCGGGCGAGACCGGCCGGCGCGCGAGGCGCAGGCCGACGTAGAAGTAGACCGCGGTGCCGAGGATCGCCGAGACTCCGACCACGAGCGCTTCGTCGTTCATCGATCGCTCCCGCTAGACCAGCTCCCGCAGGCGGTTCGCCATCAGCAGCTCCGCGAGGGTGTACGAGCCAGTCGCCTCGATCGGCGTCGGCACGCGCGTCGGCGCGGGGATCCGCAGGTCCCGGGCGACGACGCCGAAGCCGCTCGTCGTCGCCGACGAGAGCCGTACCACCATAAGTTCGATCGAGATCGGCGCTCCTCCGTTCGGCAGGGTCTCGGCCGCGATCCGTTGCCCGGCCGCCTGCGGGGCGGCGAGGGCCTGGAAGAGCCGGTCGACGACCGGTCGGCCGGCGGGGGCGAGGAGCTCGAGGAACGGGCGACCGGCGAGGGCCGCGCCGGGCGGCGCGAACAATCGGGTCGCCGCCTGGTTCGCGACCCGGACCGTCCGATCCGCGGCCAGGAGGAGCTGGGGCGTCGGGCTGATCTCGAAGAACGATCGGACGTCGGGGTCCCCGTCGGGTACCACCATCGCACCGACGAGCGCGCCGATCAGGCCCGGGGCGACCGTCCGGGCGACTTT
>JASHUS010000101.1 GCA_030039865.1 Thermoplasmata archaeon | reverse complement strand
GCTCGGGGTGCCGCCGCGCGCGGCGCGCCGGCTCGCGGTCACGACGCTCGCCTCGATCGAGGGCGCCCTCCTGCTCTGCCGCGCGGAGGGCCGCGTCGATCCGCTCGACGAGGTCGCCGAGGCCCTGCGGCGCTGGGCCCCGCGCCGGAAGTCACGGACGCCGACCCGCCGCTGAGCGGTTCAGCCCTTCCCGAACGTTTCGAACGCGGCGGGAAGCGCCTCGGTCGCCGTCAGCCGTACAAGCCGGCCGTCCGGAAACGCCACGATGACGGTCCCGCGCGGCGCGTAGTCGAACAGCAGTTGCCGGCAGGTGCCGCAGGGGTTCAGCACCGGGTACCGCCGACCGCGGCGGCAGACGGCGACCATCGACTCGATCGCCCGGTCGCCCGCCGTCGCCGCCGCGCCGATCGCGACCGGTTCCGCGCACGGCCCGTGGATGCCTTCGACGTTCAGACCGACGTACGTGCGGTCGGATCGCGTACGGACGGCGGCGCCGACGGTATGACGGTGGGCCACGTAGCCGGTCCGGAGCGCGTCCTGCGCGGCGCGGACGAGGGCGCGATCTTCGTCGTTGAGCGGTCGGCCTCGCGGTGCCATGGCCCGGTGGGGAGGGGGAGGGACGTAAGGGCTCTGCGCCGGCCGCCCCCGAGGGATTAAGCGGCCCGCTCCGTAGGAGCGGCGTGGGCCTCCCGAGCACGCCGCCCCTCCGGTTCCCGACCCTCACCCGGATCATCGAGATCATCTTCGGGCTCGTCGCGGCCGGCATCGCGATCGTCGTCCTAGCGAACCCGTTCGTACCGATCGACACGCTGATCATCCTGCTGGCCGCGACGCTCGGCCTCGACGGGCTGCGGCTCCTCGTCACGACCGGGCTCCGGGTCACGTGGGTGGGGCGGATTGGGCGCGAGCTCCGCACGTCGAGCCGCCTCACCTTCCGGCTCGGCCGGATCGGCCTCGCGCTCCTCGCCCTCGCGATCGTGATCGCGGTCCTGGTCGTCCCGCCGGTGCGCGAGTTGACGCTCCTCTACCTCCTCGCGATCGGCGTCGTCATCCTCGGGCTCGAGCGCGTCACGCACGCCATCGGCCACGACCTCCCGCCCTGGCTGCGCGGCGCGTCGGCGGGCACCGGCGTGATCACGATCCTGCTCGTGCTGCTCGCGCTCTTCGTCCCGACGGTCGGGCTCGCCACGTTCGCCGTGCTCCTCGCGCTCGCGCTCCTTCTCGGCGGCGTGCAGAGCGTCGTCTCGGGGCTGCGCCCGACCGACCCGCGGCAGATCACGCTGCTGAAGCTCGTCCTCTTCTCGCTCTTCTACGGCCTCGTCCTGATCAACTGGATCGACCTCTTCGGCAAGAGCGTCCCCGCCTACGGGGTCTGGCTGATCCTGACGTACTTCGCGCCGTTCTTCGTGATCATGATCTACGAAGGGTACGACCAGTGGCCCCTCGTCCTGTCGCTCGGCCTGCTCGTCTCGCTCGCGAACGACGTCGGTTACTACTTCGTCGGGAACCTGCTCTTCGGCTTCCACCAGAACCTCGTCACGTGGACGTCGGGCCAGCTCGGGCTCGAGGGGACCCGGACGGTGACGTTCTTCGAGGCCGGCGCCTTCTCGATCCGCGTCGACTCCTGGATGATGGGCCTCTCGGTCTACCTGCGCGCCGTGGTCGTGTTCATCGGACTCTACTACTGGTGGAGGCGCCCGGCCCGGATCACGCCGACGATCCGGGCGCCGCCGGTACCGGCCGCGTAGCCCCGGGGCCCGCCCGGGCGCGCGGAGGCCCGGTGGACCCGTCAAGTGTCGGATGAAGCGTCTTCTACCGTAGCGCCCTGGGAACGACATGTCGGTGACGCTCTTCGAGTTTGAGCTGACCGTGCCCGGTCGCCTGCAGGACCTGTCGGCCGAGATTCCCCCCGTGTCGTGGGAGGTCTGGCCGCTCGGTCCGAAGTGGCTGGTTCGATGCGACGGGCCGCTCGACGATCTTCGGGCGCTCTCCGCCCATCCTGCGATCTCGAACGTGGTCGAGATGGGCGCCGAACCGACCGCGAGTTTCCTCTACGCCCCGAGCGCATCGGAACGCCGGCTGCTCGCGGAGACCGCTCGCTGGGGGGCGGTGGCCGTGCCTCCGATACGTTGGAGGAACGGCCGGACGTCCATTCGATTGGTCGCCCCGCACGAGGCTCCTTCCGCCTGGTGGAGGGGTCGGAAAGGCGGGGTCCGTCTCGTCCAGAAACAACGGGCGGAGCCTCCCGAGTTGACGGGCCTGCTCGATCGGCCGGTCGGAGTCGCTCCGTCGCTCACCCGCCGACAGCGGGAGGTCTTGCTCGAAGCGGTGCGGCTCGGCTACTATCGCGTACCTCGCCACGCCACGGTCCGCGACGTGGCCCAGCGCCTTCACATCGCCCGGAGCACCGCGGAGGAGCATCTGCGAGCCGCCGAGTCGGCGATGATCCGTTCCACCGCTCCGCTCGTCGCGGCCCGGGAGCGGATGGCGACCTCGACGCCCTCGGGGCCGGATGCGAGTTCGCTCGAGCTGTACGCTCGATTTTGCGCGGAGCTCGACCTGTACGTCCAGTTGGCGATCCGGGACGACAAGATCTATCGGGTCACGTTCGGCCGAAGTCGCCCCCCCGGTGCCCGGCGGGGAACGCATCCCTACCTCCAACGCATCCTCGATCACGTCGCGCGCGGCACGGACGAGCTGCAGGACCTTCCCGTGGAGCTGGACGTCGGTCCCTTTACGCGACGCGTCCTCGAGGAAGTGCGACGAATCCCGTCCGGGGCCACGCGCACGTACGGAGAGATCGCGCAGCGGCTCGGCGAGCCGCGGGCCGCTCGAGCGGTCGGCAACGCGCTGGCCGAGAATCCGGCCCTCGTCGTGGTCCCTTGTCACCGCGTCGTGCCCTCGAGGGGAGGCGTCGGCGAATATTCGGGCGCGGGAGGGCACGCCACCAAGGTCCGACTCCTGCGAACGGAGGGCGCGCTCGACGAGGATCCGAGCGCCTGACCTCGACTTCTCGGGGAGGGAGGAAGCGGGGACATGGCCGATTCTCCGGATTCGAGCCCCGGTCCACGGACGGAGACGTCGGACCTCCTGCTGGTGGTGCTGCTCGGAGTGCTCTGGGGTTCTGCGTTCCCCGTCATCCGATACGGCCTCCTCGCCGGTGCGCCGCCCCTGTTGTTTGCGGCCGTCCGGTACGCGCTGACGGCCGCGGTGCTGGTGCCCCTCGCGCTTGTCGCACGGAGCCCCCGACCCAGCGCGGCGTCGCTGTGGTCCCCGGCCGTTTTCGGAGGGCTCCTGATCATCGGGGGGTACGGCGGCCTGCTGTACTTGGGCGAGGAGTCGACATCGGGCGGTCTTGCGGCGATCTTGACCGCTTCGGCCCCGCTGGCCAGCGCTCTCTTCGGATTGGGCCTCCTCCCGTCCGATCGACTCGGTCGCTGGGGAACGGCGGGCCTCCTGGTCGGATTCGGCGGGGTCGCCGTGCTGGTGCTCCCCCAGCTGGGCGACCCGTTCGGCTCGGGGTTCGTGGGGCCGGCCCTGGTCGTGAGCGCGGTGCTGGTCTTCGCCGCGGGGTCCGTCTTGCTACGACGAACGGCCCGGGCCGCTCCCTCCCTCTGGAGCCTGGCGCTTCAGTTCTCGGTCGCCGGAGCGCTGCTGAGTGCCGTGGGGGTGGGGTCGGGGGAACCGCTGACCCTCGGACACCCGGCGATGGTCCTTCCCTCGCTGGCGTTTCTCGTGATCTTTCCCGGGGTCCTTGGCTACACGCTGTACTTCCGGATCCACCACCGATCCGGTCCGACCCGGGCGAATCTCGTCGGATACATCAACCCCGTCACGGGCGTCCTCGTGGGTCTGCTCGTCTTCGGCGAGACCGTCACCGGACTCGAAATCGGCGGCATGGCGCTGATCGCGCTCGGCCTCTTCCTGCTGCAGCGGGACTCCCGGGCGAAACGACCGCCGCGCGCCGCCGGATGATCTTACGACGCGCTCGATTCCTCCCGGACCGGGAGCATTTTCATCACGCCGGTCGCGGGCGGACGCTCAAATACCGGGACCGCGAGCGGTTCCGCGACGACCATGGTGACGTGGGACGACTTCTTCGTCGCCCAGGTCGGGGCCTCCGCGGCGCTCGCGGGGCTGCTCTTCGTCGGACTCTCGATCAACCTCGCGAAGATCGTCGGGACCCCGGCCCTTCCGGATCGGGCGCTCAACGCGCTCATGCTGCTCGCCGCGATCCTCCTCGTCTCATCGATCTTCCTCATCCCGGGCCAGGCGGGCGCGGTCCTGGGGGCCGAGGTCCTCGTCGTCGGGGGCGCGATCGCGGCCGCGTCGATCACGATCAGCCGGCGGAGCCTCGCGAAGACCCCGGCGCCGTACCATCGGTTCCAGGTGATGGAGACCGGGGTCGTCGCGACGGCGGTCCTGCTCTATCCGCTCGCGGGCGCCGTGCTCCTCGCCGGGTACTCATCCGGGCCCTACCTCGTCGTGCCCGCCGTTCTCACGTCCTACGCCATCGCGCTGATCGACTCGTGGGTCATGCTGGTCGAGATCAACCGGTAGGGGCGGCGTTCGCGCGGCGCGTCATCGGTTCGAGAGCCGGCTCCACGCGATGACGAAGAGCACGAGGATGATGCCGAGCCCGCACGCGAGGGCGAGGACGATGACGTCCGCGGTCGCGCTCAGGAGCGGGGGACCGGGGTTCACGGGGTTCGCGTGCAGCGTGACGTCCATGACGACCGTCTGGTTGCTCACGATCTTCGTGACGTTGTAGTAGGAGACGTAGCCCGACGCGAGCGCGAAGACGGTCCAGACCCCGGGCGTGAGGTTGAACGACGTGAGGCCCGCCTTGACGCCGGGATAGACGACGCCGTTGAGGTAGACGTCCGCGCTCGCGGCGTTCAACGAGATCGTGAGCTTCCCGGGCAGGATCTTCTCCCGGGCGAAGGTGAGGTCGATCGACGCGTTGCTCCCGAGGGTCCCGGAGCCGAGCGAGGTCGACGGGGCGTAGCCGACCGAGGCGTCGGTGTAGCTGTACGCCCCGGCCGGGATCCAGAAGTCCGCCGAGGCGTCGCCGGGCAGGCT
The DNA here is from genome assembly GCA_030039865.1 of Thermoplasmata archaeon. Classification (GTDB taxonomy): domain Archaea; phylum Thermoplasmatota; class Thermoplasmata; order Lutacidiplasmatales; family UBA184; genus Lutacidiplasma. Next base: position 6,616 of record JASHUS010000101.1, on the reverse strand, counting down.
CTCGTTCTGGGTGTACCCGTCGGCGCTCAGCGAGACGTTCCAGGAGACGTTGTAGGGGAGCCCGGTCGGCGCGAGGACGACGTGGTAGCCGAGGTAGAAGTGGACGGTCTCGGTGACGTTCGATCCCGTGAGCGTGAGGCTCGTCGCGGGCCCGTACGTCGCGTAGTCGGACCGGTCCGCGTCGGCGCTGACGTTGTACGATCCATCGGGGAGCGTCTCGTTGAGCTCGGTCGTCGTGGTCGTGTTGTCGGTCGCGAACAGGAGACCGACCGCCGCGCTCTGCACCTCCCAGTCCGTGCCGACGGGAAGTCCCTTCTCCGCGAACGTGACGATCGAATCGGCCGAGGCCGACGGGGCTCGTTCCCCCAGCGCGGCGGAAGCCGACGATCCGCCACCGGAGTGCGTACCGGACGACACCGGCCCGGCGACGATCATGACCAACAGCGCGCTCGCGACCAGCATCCCGACGGCGAAACCCGCCCCCCGCGGCATGGCGGGTAGTTCGCCCGGGTCCGATTAGCGCCTTCGGCGGAGAAGGTCGGACTTCTCCGGAGGGGACCTGCGACTATGTACCGGTTCGGAAGGGCGAGTGCGAGGCGTCAACCCGACCCGTCCGGCTCGGGATGGTACGTCTCGGAGGAGAGGCCCGGGGTCTCCCCGCCCTTCCATCCCGACCGGCGCCAGCCCGGCCCTCCCCGGGCGGCCCGCTGGATCGCGAGACGCGAGAGCTCGGAGATCCAGGTCGATCCGGCGGCGTCCGCGATCGGCACCCACCGGAATTCGGCGATCTCGGGCGGACGGGCCTCCGCCTCGCCCGTGACCCGCTCGACGGCGTAGGCGAGGTAGACGTCGCTCTCGTCGGTCCGGATCACCTTGTGCCGCACGAGCAGGAGGCGGTCGACCCGCACGGTGACTCCGGTCTCCTCCTCGAACTCACGGACGAGCGCGGCTTCCAGCGCCTCGCCGGCCTCGACGTAGCCGCTCGGGATCGTGAATCGGGGGCGGTAGACCGCCCGATTGACGAGCGCCCGTCCGTCGACGAGGAGCACGCCGCCGACGCCGATCCTCGTGTGCGGCGGCGGGAGCGGGGGAAGGGTCGCCATCGGAGTCGCTGGGGCGGAGGCCCCGGGCTCCATCAGGTTGCCGGGCGTCGCCTCACCGGTGGTGAGCGCGGCCGGTGCTCGTCCGCCGTGCGCCCGCCTCATGCTCCGCCCCCCGCATCGCCCGGGCGAGAGGGGACCTCGATGGCGTACGCGATCCGGACCGATCGGCTCGGCAAGCAGTATCCCGGCGGCACGGTCGCGTTGAAGGACGTGAGCCTCGACGTCCGGCCGGGGGAGATCTTCGGATTCCTCGGGCCGAACGGCGCGGGGAAGACCACGACGATCTCGGTCCTGACGACGGTGCTGCGCCCCACGTGGGGGTACGCCGAGATTGACGGGGTCGACGTGGCGCTCTACCCGGAGCGGATCCGCCGCACGATCGGTCTCGTCTTCCAGCGCTCCACGGCCGACGAGACCCTGACCGGCCGGGAGAACCTCGAGATCGCCGCCGGTCTGTACGGGCTCTCGCCCGCCGAGTCGCGTCCGCGCATCCGCGCGGTGCTCGCCGAGATGCACCTCGCGGAGGTCGCGGACCGTCGCGTGCGCGGTTACTCCGGCGGCATGCGGCGTCGCCTGGAGATCGCCGCCGGCATCGTCCACGAGCCCCGGATCCTCTTCCTCGATGAGCCGACGCTCGGCCTCGACCCGCAGGGCCGCGGACAGTTCTGGCAGTACATCCGCGCGCTGCGCGGCCGCCAGCCGATGACGATCTTCCTGACGACCCACTACCTCGACGAGGCCGACCAGCTCTCCGATCGGATCGCCATCATCGACCACGGGGGGATCGTCGCCCAGGGCCCGCCCGCGCAGTTGAAGGCCGAGCTCCGACGGGATCTCGTGGACGTCCGCACGTCCCGGACCGTAGCCGAGGCTCGCGCGATCCTCGCCCGGGTCCCCGGGGTCGTCGCGGTCGAGCGGCTCGGGAACGACGGGGCGTACCGACTCTCGGTCGCCCGGAGCGAGGCGATCGTGCCGTCGATCGTCCGGTCGTGCGACGCCGCTGGGCTCGAGCTCGCGGCGATCTCCACCCGGACCCCGAGCCTCGACGAGGTCTTCCTCACCGTCACGGGCCGACAGTACCACGAGGCGGGCGACGGCGAAGCGAACGGCCCGGCCCCGCCGCCGGCGGGAGGCCGGTGATGTACCGCGAGTTCGTCACGGTGCTCCGTCGGGAGTACCTCAAGTTCGTGCGGGTCCCGATCTGGATCGCGGCCGCGTTCGTCACGCCGATCCTCTATCTCGTCCTCTTCGGCCAGGCGTTCAACCTGGACGCGCTCTTCCCGAGCGGCGCCGGCGGCGCGCCGTACCTGCGGAGCGCGCTCTTCGGGGCGCCGAACTACTTCTCCTACTTCGCGGTCGGGATGGTCGCCTTCGTCACGCTCTCGATGAGCCTCTACGCCGGCACCGGCGTGCTCTTCGATAAGCAGCTCGGCACCCACCAACGGATCCTCGCGACGCCCGCGCCCCGCTCCGCGGTCTTCGCCGGCACGCTCGTCTTCCGGTCGATCATGGCCGCGTGGCCGGCGTTCCTCGCCTTTGGCGTCGCGCTGCTCTTCCTCCACGTGCCGGGGCTCGTCGGCCTCTCCGTCCGGCCGTCGATCGGCGCGCTCGCGATCGGCGAGATCCTCCTCGCCGAGGCGCTGCTCGCGCTGATGTTCACCGCGCTCTTCCTGTCGTTCGGCTACGTCCTCACGTCGAACGAGGCGTACTTCGGCATCACGACGCTGCTGAACCTGCCGATCCTGTTCACGTCGAACGCGCTGTTCCCGCAAGGCACGATGCCGGCCTGGCTCCAGAGCGTGACCGCGTACAACCCGGCGTCGCTCGCCGTGAACGTGATGCGCGAGAACCTGTTCGCGACGACCGGGTACCCGTACGCCCCGGGCGTCTACCTGCTCGGACTCCTCGGCTGGGCGGTCGCCCTGATCGCGATCGCCCTCTTCCTGTCGGCGCGCGCCCTCCGGGTGCCGTAGCGGGACCGCTCCGGCGCCCTAAATATCGAAGGCGGGTCCCCCCGCCGATGCCCCGCCCGGCCGCCCGACGCTCGTCCCCCGCACGCCGCGCGGCGAAGCCTCGGACGGTCCCGCTGATCGCGCCCGCGGGGCCCCGGTCGGCGCGCGTCGAGCTCCTCGAGGACCCCCACGCCCACGTCGTCTGCCGCTCGTGCGGGCGGATCCAGCGGATCGAGCTGAACGAGCTCGATAAGCACCTGTTGACCCAGCTCGCCGAGCAGCACCCCGAGGGCTGGAGCGTCGACGGGATCGCCTTCTCGCTCACCGGCGCCTGCCAGCGCTGCCGCGAGGGCCCGTCGCTCGCCCGATGAGCGGGTTCTTCACGTCGCCCCGGATCGCCTGGGGGCCCGGCGCGATCGAGCAGCTGAGCGGCCTCGGGGCGCATCACGCGCTCGTGGTCATCGACCCGGCGATCGCGGGCGCCGACGGCCCGCGACGGGCGGTCGAGGAACTCGCGAAGTCCGACACGACCGTCGAGATCGTGAACGACCTCGCCGAGCCCGACCATCTCCCCACGGTCGCGCGCCTCGCGCGAAGGACGCGCGAGGTCGGGGCCGACTGGCTCGTCGCGATCGGGGGCGGGCGGACGATCGACGGCGCCAAGGCGGCGCGCATCCTCTCCGAACGGTCCGAGGTCGCCGAGGACGCGGTGCCGCCGCTCCTCGAGGTCGCCGATCCCCCGCGCACGCGCCTCGCCGCGATCCCGACGACGAGCGGCAGCGGCGCCGACGCGAGCTGGACGGCCGACCTGTGGACCGCCCAGGGCGGGCCGGTCGAGCTCGCGCACCGCGCGGTCGCGCCGGATTGGTCGCTCGTCGACCCCCGGTTCGCGCACGGGCTCGCGCACGACGTCCGCCTCGACGGGGCGATGGAGGCGCTCGGCGGGGCCGCCGAGGCGTACCTCTCGGCCTGGGCGAACCCGTTCTCCGACTCGCTCGCGCTCGAAACGGCGGCCACGGTCCTCGAGCGGCTCCCGCACGCGCTGCGCTGGAGCGACGACCCCGACGCCAGCGCGGCGATCCACTACTCGGCGACCCGCGCCGGCCTCGCGGCCTCGAACAGCCAGCGGGGGCTCGCCCACGCGCTCGCCCGGGCCCTCCAGCCGACGACCGGGCGCCCCTACGGCCGCCTCCTCGGGATCGTGCTCCCGGCCGTCCTCGACTTCGACCAGCCGTCCGCGCGGGACCGGATCGAACGACTCACGTCGGTGAGCGCGGCCGACGACGAGACCCCCCGGGTCGCCTTCGCCACCCGCCTGCGCCGGGTCGCCGACCTCTTCCGCTTCCCGCCGACCCTGCGCGCAGCGGGCGTCGCGGCCGACGCGATCGCGCGCGACCGGGACGCGATCGTCGAGCGGACGCTCCGCTCGCCGGCGGCGCTCGCGAATCCACGCGTCCCGTCGCCCGCCGAGGTCGGAACGCTCCTCGACGGGATCCTCGGGAGCTAGGCGGGGCCCCCGGGGATCGTCTCCGCCGCCCGGCTCAGCGCGGCCCGGATCCCTCCGCGGCGACGGCGGGGGGTCGGCGCCGCCGGGTCGCGAGCGCGACCCCCAGCGCGCCGACCGCCGCGCCGATGCCGCCGAAGACGAGCGCCATCCCGAGGTCGCCGCCGAAGAGGGGCGACGCGCCGTGGCCCGACGGCGCCGCCGGGGGGGCGGGCGCGCTCGCCGCGGGGTTCGCGACGCCGAACGTGAAGGTCGACGTCGTGGTCGCGGCGCCGGGGTCGGTCTCGGTGAAGACGAGCGTGTACGCGCCGTTCGGGATCGCGCTCGTGTCGAGCGTGTACGTCCCGGCAACGCCCGTCGCGAGCGGCGTGGTGCCGGCGCTCGAGACGAGCGCGAGGCTGCCTGCCGCGCCGGGGTACGCCGTCCCGGCCCAGGTCACGACCTCGTTCGCCGTGACCGCGTTGCCGGACTGCGAGCCCGAGACCGACGCGGGGAGCAGGACGACCGGATCCTGCCAGACGAAACCGGCCGTGAACGGGGCCGTGAGCCCGCAGAGCGCGAAGTACCCGCCGTACCCGACGAACCCGCCGCACGAGAGCGGCAGGAGGTCGGCGTCGCCCGCCGCGCTCGCCGCGAGGACGACCGGTCCCGACGTCGGCGCGGTGAGGTCGACCGAGATCGTGCCCGTGTAGACGGTCCCGGGCGCGTAGGTCGTGTTGACGAATTCGCCCGGCGCCGATCCGACGCTCACGTTGAGGTAGTCCAGGTAGTTCATGTCGTAGAAGCCGAGCGTGCCCGTCACCACCCCGTTCACGAGCGCCACGTCCGGGTCGAAGTAGCCCGAGTCGGGCTCGGCGACCACGGTGATCGTGTTCGACGTGAGCCCGTCGTACGACGCGCTCAGGGTGAAGACGACGGGGATGAGCGGCCCGACGATCGGCGTGATCCCGTCCTCCTCCTCGATGATGTCGACGTAGAGCTGGCCCGAGTCCGTCCAGAACGCCCCCGTGCCCGACGCGCTCGTGAGGTACGTCGCGAGCGTCTCGCCCGGCGCGACGGTGGGGAGGGTCGAGTCCGCGATCGCGGCGGGCGGCACGTCGACCGCGGTCTGCGTGATCGTCGCGCCCCCGATCGGGACGCCGTTGAGCTCGACGATCGCCTGGCCGCCCGTCGTGAGCGGTCCCCAGCCGGTCGAGGTCGACATCGGCACCTGCGCCTCGCCCGCGGTCACGAGCCCGAGCGGCGTCTCGACGCCGAGCGTGAGCGTGCCCGCGGTGAGCGCCGGTTGCGCGACCGCGAAGTACTGGAACGTCCAGTCGGGGGACGTCCCGCCCGAGACGAGGCTCGCGTAGAAGTAGCCGTACTCCGAGCCGTTCGTGAAGACGGCCTGGGTCGCCCAGCCCGGCGTGTAGCTGAAGTCGGGCGACGCGATCTGGGTCGTCGCGAGCGTGCCGTTCGAGTACGTCGTGAGGTCGAACGGACCGGTCAGCGTCCCGCCGCTCGAGCTGACGATCTCGAGGGAGTACGTCGTCCCGGCGACCAGCGTCTGGATCGGCACCAAGGTGCCGCCGTCGTTCTCGAGGATGTAGAACGCCGAGTCGTCGAGCGCGTGCTCCGTCGCCGGATCTTGGCCGATGAGCTCGGTCGAAAGGACGAGGGCGTTCGCGAAGCCGAGACCCTGGAGGTAGTTCCATCCGCTCCCGGCCGGGTTCGTCAGCGTCCCGAACCAGTACGGGAGGTTCTGGTCCTGCGGGAACTCGTCCTGGTCCGAGAGCATGTACTGCGCCTCGCCGTTCGACGGGCCCCAGAGGTAGAGGTCCTCCCAGATGTTGATCCCGCAGTCGGACGCCGGGCAGATGATCTCCTGGACCCCGCCGGTGCCGATGTTCGTCATCGGGGTGTACGCGCTCGTCGGGACCGCGCCGGCCTCCTGGGCGTTGTGGAGCTCGAAGAGGAGCGCGTTGATGTCGCCCATGCGCGCGTTGCCGAACGCGACGAGCGCCTGCTCCTCGACGAGCGCCCACTCCCCCGCGAAGACGGGCGCGGCGAACGACGTG
>JASHUS010000100.1 GCA_030039865.1 Thermoplasmata archaeon | reverse complement strand
GGCCGAGCGCTGTCCGAAGGCGAACCCCCGGTTGTCGATCACGTCGAACGGGTTCCCGTCGGGGTCGGCGAGCGTCACGAAATCCCGGCCGGGTTGCGCGGGCTCGACGAGCTTCGCCCCCAGGCCCCGCAGCCGCTCCACCTCGCCCTCGGGGTCCGAAGAGTAGAGGTCGAAGTGGTACCGGTAGTCCTCGGGGGGTCCGGTCGGCACCTTCTGGAGCGAGATGTTCGGCCCCACGTTCGCCGGGTCGTGGAGGACGACCCAGTCGTCGCCCGGAGGCTCCCGGGCCTCGTAGCCCAGGACGGCCTTCCAGAACTCGATCATCGCGGGGAAATCCCGACATTCCATGACGATGGAGCCGACCCACAGCTTCCTCGATTCGGCCATGCCGGACCGTCAGGCCGTGCTCTTATGAAAGATTCCGAGGCGTCTCTTCGGCGCGTTCGCAACGCCGGCGTTTCGAACCCTCCGGCTCCTCCGGTGTCTTCGGTCCTCGGTTGTTCCGTCCGCACCACATCGCGATGCGGTGCCCTCGTCAGCCCCCAAGACGGGCTTTTCTAAAGGAGAAATCTTCGTGCCTCGGGGCGTTGGCCCCGGAAGAGTGGATCGAACATGCTCGGCGCTGGGAACGATGGACGAACGACAATGGCGACCATACTCGGAGTATCCGTCGCCGTGGGAGCCCTGCTGATGCTCGCGATGGTCCCGGCTGCGACCTCGGCGGTCCGGACGATGCGTTACGCGGTGCCGGCGGGCGCCGTCCCGATCTGCTTCACCGGGGACACTCCACGGGATCCGGGATATGACCCGGTCACGCACGAGATGTATGTCCCGAACGAGGGGTACCCGGGTGAGCCGGACGGTGCGCCGAACATCACCGTGCTCAACGAGACCTGCCATCGGGTCGGGACGATTTCGCTACCCTCGGGAGCCATTCCGATTCAGGCAGCGTTCAATCCGTCGGCGAACTACATGTACGTCACGGACTACGGACTGAACCAGGTCTACGTGATCTCGGGCACGAAGATTGTGGCCACGATGACCGGCTTCGATGAGCCCATGGGAATCACCTTCGACGAATTTTGGGATGGAATGGCCATCGTCAACTCCGGCAGCGAGCGAGTCGACATTGTGTACGGAACCATCAACGCCGGCGTACTTTTTTACACGGGTTCTGACCCCTACGGAATCGCGTACGATCCCACGTGCGTCTGCGACCTGGTGACCAACACGGGCAGCGACAGCGTGACGGTTTACGAGGATGCGATTGAGACCACATTCTCGACGCCGGTCGGGAACTCCCCGCGGGGCATCGCATTCGACATCAACAACGGTCTGGATTACGTGGCCAACTCGGGTTCCAACAATGTCTCGATACTCGCCGAAGGCACATCCTTCCTTACCGTCTCCGGTTTCGATGGACCGTACGGTGTGGCCTGGGACCAGGCGACGCTGAGCATCTGGGTAACTAATGACGGGAACGGTAAGGTGTTCGAGCTCGGAGGGAGCAGCGGAAACTCCATCCTGAAGAAGGTCTCGACAGCGTCCGGTTCCCATGCCCTGGGGTTGGCCTACGACGGGTTCAACGACGATATGTACGTCACCGGATTCGACACGAACGTGGTCTACGTTATCTCCTAGGGGGCGGGACTGAAACTCATCGTCTTTTCGGGACCGGAGGAGGTTCGGCGGCGAGCGGACCCGCGTAGTCCCCCCTCCGAACGCCCTCGTTCCTAGGCTTTCCCTCGTTTCGTCCGGGTGGGTTCGAGTCCAAACCCCCCCTTCGCCCTTCCCCGACGCCCGAGGAGGGTCGGGCGAGGAACCACCGCCCACGTGGCGCCGGACGACGTTTATTCCCGACGAGGGCAATTCTCTCGCGCCCTCCGCCCTCCGTTTTCGACCGTCGGATCGGCGGGTATATCAACCGAACCGCGCGGTTTTCGTTGAGCGAATCATATATACCCTGTCCGAGGTGGGACGGCCACTCGAGATGAGTTCTGTATGGCGGAGATGGAACCCGCCCCAACCGAGCTGCCTCCCCGCAGCGAGCGACCGCTAGGGGAACCGCTCGACCGCGCCCAACCCCATACCCCATCGCGATACGCCGAAGACGCGGCGATTCCGAGCCCGGAGGAGACCCCTCCGGCGAAGCACGAGCCCGCCAAGGAGGAGCCGGCGCCGAAGAAGGAACCGGCGCACGAGCCCGCGAAGACGCCCGTTTCCGAGGCGCCCAAGGAGGTCGCGCCGGTCGCCCCGCCGCCCGAGGTCGAGAAGCAGGAGCTCCCGATCCCGATCGCGCGGCTCGTCCCGAAGCTGAAGAAGAGCGCGAAGCTCTTCGAGGAGGGCAAGAAGCGGATCCCGAACTCGTCGAGCTCACTGATCCGGGTCGCATCCTACGACCCCGTGCCGCCGTTCATCGCGCGCGCGAAGGGCGCGACGATCTGGGACGAGGACGACAACGAGTACCTCGACTTCAACCTCGCCTACGGCGTCCTGATCAACGGCCACGCGCCGGGCGAGCAGGTCCGCGCGATATCGGAGGCGGCCCAGTTCGGCCTCCACTTCGCGTCGCCGACCGCCCGGGAGATCGAGGTCGCGAAGCTGTTCCAGAAGCTCGTGCCCAGCGCCGAGCGCGTCGCGTTCTGCTCGAACGGCTCGGACGCGACGATGAACGCGATCCGGATGGCGCGCGCGGTCACCGGGAAGGACGCGATCCTGAAGTTCGAGGGCCACTACCACGGCCAGCACGACCTCGCGCTGATCAGCGCGGAGGCGCCGCCGATGGTCGCGGGGCTCGACGAGTACCCTCGACCGCTCCCGAACTCCGCGGGGATCCCGCCCGGGGTGACGGACTACGTGATGGTCGCGCCGTTCAACTCGATCGTCGCGTTCGAGCGGATGGTCCGCCGCTACCGCGACCGCCTCGCCGCGGTCATCCTCGAGCCCGTGATGGCGAACGCGGGCGTGATCCCGCCCGCGCCGGACTACCTCCAGCGCCTCGTCGAGATCGCGCACCAGAACGACATGCTCGTGATCTTCGACGAGGTCTTCACCGGCTTCCGTGTCGCGCCGGGCGGCGCGCAGCAGCTCTACAAGGTCGAGCCGGACATCTCCTGCTGGGCGAAGGCGCTCGGCGGCGGCGTCCCGGTCTCCGCGGTCTCGGGGAAGGCCGAGTACATGGACATGATCGCCCCCGGGCGCATCTCGTTCGGCGGCACGTACTTCGCGAACAACATCTCGATGGTCGGGACGCTCGCGAACCTGAAGATGCTCCACCGGGGCGGCGAGGACCTCTACTCGCGGTTCGCGCGGCTCACGGAGCGCCTCGAGAAGGGCATCGAGGAGGCCGGGCACGACGCGAAGATCTCGGTCCTCTCCCAGTCGGTGAACGGGATGCTGCAGTTCTTCTTCACGAAGAGGAAGAAGATCACGAACTACCGCGAGTCGCTCCAGATCGACTGGAACCTGTACCTGCGGCACCACCAGCTTCTGCTCGACAAGGGGATCTACATCCACCCCGACAACTACGAGCGGATCACGTTCTCGAGCGCGCACACCGAGAAGGACATCGACAAGTTCGTGGGCGTCCTCCACGAGACGTTCGCTGAACTGAAGACGCTCCCGCGCGACTATCTCGTCTAGCGCTGTTTCGGAGCATCTCGCCGAGGAAAGATCCGCGGCGTCAGTCCTCCGCGAAGCTCTCCCGCCGGGGGTCCGGAGTTTTCGCCCCCTTCGCCCGGAGCGGACTCGTCCTTCGCTCCGGAGCCCCCACGACGAAGACGGTGGGGGTAGCCTGCGATATCGTCCAGACGGGGAGTGTCACGCACAGCTGGTTGGCGGTCCGCGTCACCGTGAGTGCGACCCAATTTGCCCCGTTCCAGTACTCGACCACGTTCGCCGTGCTCGAGCTGGCAACGGCGATACACGCGTCGGCGTTCCCGACGCCGTTGCTCAAGCCCGTGACCTGAACTTCGAAGAAGGCGGACGACGGCAGACCCGGTGACAGGATCCCGGTCGGGTCACCGTT
>JASHUS010000099.1 GCA_030039865.1 Thermoplasmata archaeon | reverse complement strand
TCCGCGGCGCGGGCGCCTCGCTCGATCGCTGTTCGACCAGCCCTTGGAGATGGTTCACAGTCTCGCGGTAGCGGCGGAGCGCGTTCTGCGCATTCGCTTCGGTGAAGTCCCAGGCCCGGGCGAGGTTCCCGTACCGCAGCCGGTAACCCTTCCTGCCCTTGCCGTCCGCCGCGCCTCCCGCCTCTTCCAGCAGATCGAGGGCCTTTAGCTTGTTGATGTGCCGGTAGACGGTGGGCTTCGACGTCTTCAGTACCGCCGTGAGTTCCTCGATGTACCACGGCCGGGCGGGGTCGCGCAGGAAGCAGTCGCGGACAAGCCGGTAGGCGAGGCTCTGGGCGATCGGTCCCTCCGATCCCCGTCCCTCCTCGCCCTCGGGCAGGTAGCCCACGAGCCGCAGGAACTCGCGCAGCACCTCGTCGAAGTCCGAGATGGGCGTGAGGGGCGTGCTGTAACGCAACGCGAGTTCGAATGGCATGTGGATGGGGTGCCAAAGCCTCTCCTCGGATAAAAAATCGGCCGCCCGGCTCGGGGCCGCCGCGAAACGATAAGCGGCGCCGGAGCGCTCGGCCATCGCGATGCCGGCGTTCGACCTCGTGGCGCCCGGCACCTCCGACGAGGCGATCGCGGAGCTCCGCGCGAGCGACCCGGGCGAGGTCGCGGTCGTCGCCGGAGGGACCGACCTTCTCTTCGACCTCGACGACGGGCGGATCACCCCGCGCAAGGTCGTCTCGCTCCGTCGCCTGCCGTGGCGCACGCTCGACTGGAACGGGCCGACGCTCACGGTCGGGAGCACGCTGCCGTTGCGCGAGCTCGAGAACGATCCCGAGCTCCGTCGTCGGATCCCGGGTCTCTACGCCGCGGTGCGCGCCGTCGGGAGCGTCGCGCTGCGCCATCAGGCCACCCTCGGCGGCAATCTCGGCCGATCGGCCCCGGCGTCGGACCTGGTGCCGATGCTCCTCGCCCTCGACGCCGAGGTCGACCTCGTGGGACCGAAGGGGGAGCGACGGCTCTCGGTCGACCGGTTCGTGATTGGCTCGCGACGGACCGCGCTCGCGGCCGGCGAGCTGATCCGGTCGGTCCGGATCCCCGAGGCGCGGCCGTCGGCCTACCTCCTCCAGCGGGTGCGACCGTTCCACGACATCTCGCACATGGCGGTCGCCGTGGCGTTCTCGCCGACCGACGCGCGCTGGCGCGTCGCGGTCGCGGGCTTCCCGCCCCGGCCGCTGCGCTTTCCCGAGGCCGAGGAGGCGCTCGGCGGGAGTACGCCCGGGGCCGCGGACATCGCGCGCGCGGCGGAGGCCCTGGCGACCCGGGCCCCGATCGTCGCGGACAAGCGGGCGTCCGAGGAGTACCGTCGCCAGCTCGTCCGCCCGCTGCTCGCGCGGGCGATCGCCGCCACCCGCATCGGAGACCGATGACTCCGTCCGAGATCCAGCTCCGGGTCAACGGCCGGCCGTCGCGGATCGACAGCGTCCCGACCGACGAGCGGCTGCTCGATACGCTGCGCTGGCGTCTCGGGCTGAAGGGAACGAAGGAAGGGTGCCGGACCGGGATGTGCGGCGCGTGCACGGTGCTGCGCGACGGCCGGGGCACGCTCTCCTGCCTCCTGCTCACCCACGAGGCGGACGGCGCGTCGATCACGACGATCGAGGGCATCGGGTCCGACCCGGTCGGCCGTCGGGTCCTCGACGCATTCGACGCGGCGGGGGCGCTCCAGTGCGGCTACTGTACGCCCGGCTTCGTGATGGCGCTCACCGGATTGCTCCGAGAAGGCGGCCGATCGACGCCCGTCGACGAGATGCTCGAGGATCTCGGCGGGAACCTGTGCCGGTGCACCGGCTACGCGACGATCGTCCGCGCGGCCCGCAGTGCGCGAGAGGAGGGGGCGTGAGCGCCTCGGCCCGCCCCGACGCGCCCGCGAAGCTCTCCGGGTCCGTGGTATACGGCACGGACCTCGACGTTCCCGGCATGTTCTGGGGAGCCCTTGTCCCCGCGCCGGTCGCGCGCGGCCGGCTGCGCCGGATCGACCTCGGTCCGGCCCGGGCCCTGCCGGGGGTCGTCGCGATCTCGGCCGCGGACGTCGCCGCGCTGGTCGACGGACGGGCCGGGGATGCGGAGCGCCCCCCGTTCCCGCCGGAACAGATCACCTATCTTCACCAGCCGATCGCGGCGGTCGCCGCGCCGTCGCCGGGACTCGCCCGCGCGGCCGCCCGCGCCGTGCGGGTGGAGGTCGACGGGCTCCCCGCGGTCACGGACCTCGAAGAGTTGTTCCCGGAGTGGCCGGAACGTGCGATCGACGACCCCGACCACCTCGCTGCCCACGTCCGCGCCGGTCGGGGGGACGTCGAGGCCGTATTCCGAACGGCGGAGTCCGTCGTCCGGGAGACGTACCGGACCGCGAGCGTGCATCAGGTCGCGCTCGAGCCGCACGCGTGCGTGGCGGACGTGACCGACGGCCTCTGGCACGTCCGCACGTCGACGCAGAGTCCGTTCGGGGCCCGCGAGGACGCGTCGTCGATCCTCGGGATCCCCGAGTCGTCGCTCGTCGTCGAGGGAGCCTGGGTCGGGGGTGGATTCGGCGGAAAGGGCGCCGCGTTCCTCGAGCCGTACGCCCTGCTCCTCGCCCGGGCCGCCGGCCGGCCGGTCCGTCTTGCGCTCGGGTACGAGGACGAGTTCCGGCTCGGTCGGACCACGTTGCCCGCCGTGCTCCGCATGGAGACGGCGGTCACCGACGGCGAGATCGTCGGGCGCCGGGTCCGGCTCCTCCTCGATGTCGGCACGTCGCTGCCCGGCCGCGACTTCGCGACCGGCTACGCGATCGGGTTCCTGCTCGGTCCGTACCGCACCCCGACGTTCGAAGTGGAGGGCTACGCGGTGCGCACGAACAAGCCGCCGTTCGGACCGCACCGGGCGCCGTTCGCGCCGCAGGCCGCGTTCGTCGTCGAGTCGCATCTCGAGGAGGTGGCCCGGCGGATCGGGGCCGATCCGGTCGCGTTCAAGGCGCGGCACCTCTGGAAGGAAGGGGACCGGACCCCGCTCGGCCAGCCCGTCCTTCCGTTCGGGCTCCCGTCCGCGCTCGAGGGCGCCCGCGCGACGGCCGAGCGCTGGCGCCGCGAAGCACCGTCCGGCCACGGCGTGGGCGTCGCGGTCGGCTTCTGGTCGACCAGCACCGGCGCCGGCGGCGAGGCGCGCGTCGAGCTCACCCCCGCCGAGCTGCGAATCATCCAGGGGGAGCGCGAGATCGGGAGCGGCAGCGTCGTCGTCGGGATCGCCCGGGTCGCCGCGCGCCGCACCGGCCTCCCGTTCGAGCGCATCCGGGTCGAGTACCGGGACTCGGCGCGCGCGCCGTTCGACTCCGGGGTGTTCGGCAGCCGGACGGTCGGGGCGCTGGGACGCGCGACCGACGAGGCGATCACCGCCCTCCTGCGCTCGCTGGGCGAGCGGCTCGGCGCGCCCGGACCGGCCGAGCTCGGGATCGTGGACGGGCAGATCTACGCGATCCACGGACGAACCCGTCGGTCGATCGCCGAGCTCTGGACGCCAGCTGAGGAGGCTCAGGGAGCGATGGCGGCCGAGGGCAAGCACTACGGCAAGGGCGGCGCGATCGACGAGAGCCTCGTCCGGGATGGCCAGTTCTACGCCTTCACCGATTTCACCGGGGCCGCGCACGTCGCCGAGGTCGAGGTCGACCGTGAGACGGGCTCGGTCCGTCTCGTGCGGTACGCCGCGTTCCACGACGCGGGCGTCGTGATCGACCCCGCGAGCGCGCGCGCCCAGGTCGAGGGCGGGATCGCGATGGGGATCGGGACGGCGCTCACCGAGGAGGCGATCTGGGCGGACGACGGGCGCCTGACGAACGCCGGCCTCGTCGACTACCGGATCCCGACCCTGCCCGAGATCCCGCCGATCGAGGTCCACTTCGTGGAGGGGTTCGCGGGCGCGGGACCGTTCGGGGCGAAGGGGCTCGGCGAGCCACCGATCATCCCGGTCCCCGCCGCGGTCGCGTCGGCGGTACGCGACGCCGTCGGCGCCCACGTCACCGAGCTCCCGCTCACTCCCGAGCGGGTCGCCCGAGAGCTTAAGCTCCTTTGACGAGGTCCCCGGCATGGCGACGCCGATCCCCATCGAGGAGGTCCGGGCGCTCGTCGAGGATTATCCCCGCACGCCGGTGATCGCCACGGTCGGCTCCCACTCCGCCCTCGACGTGGCGGACGGCGCGGTGACCGAGAAGTTCCCCAGTCTGGTCCTCGCGCAGGAGGGCCGCGAGGCGACGTACGCGCGCTACTTCCGGACCGTGCGCACGCCGGGCGGGTTGCGCCGGCGCGGCTGCGTCGACGAGGTCTGGACGTACCCGAAGTTCGCGGACCTCGCCCAGCACGAGTCGCAGGAGCGCCTCCGCCGTCACGGCGCGCTGCTCGTCCCGAACCGGGCGCTCTCGTCCTACGTGCCCCTCCCGACGATCGAGAACGAGCTACGCGTTCCCATCGTCGGGAGCCGCGCGATGCTGCGCATCGAGGAGCGCACCGAACGCGAGAACTACTACTCCCTGCTCGAGGCGGCCGGCATCCCGATCCCGCGGAGGATCGCGTCGCCGGACGCGATCGACACGCTGGCGATCGTGAAGCTGCCCCACGCGCAGCGACGGCTCGAGCGCGGCTTCTTCACCGCCGCGACGCCGGCGGAGTACCACCGAAAGAGCGAGCAGCTCCTCACGCGCGGGACGATATCGGCCGACGACCTCGCGACCGCGCGGATCGAGGAGTACGTCCTCGGCCCCGTGTTCAACTTCAACTTCTTCTTCTCGCCCCTTCCGCCGCGTTCGGAGGGGCTCGAGATCCTCGGGGTCGACGAGCGGCGCGAGAGCAACCTCGACGGCCTCGTTCGACTCCCCGCCGCCCAGCAGCTCGAGCTCAGCGAGTCGGCCCGGATACCGGAGTACACCGTGGTCGGGCACGGGACGCTCACCGTGCGCGAGTCGATCCTCGAGGACGTCTTCCGCATCGGGGAGAAGTTCGTCGACGCCGCCCGCGCGCGCTACCCGCCGGGGATCCTCGGGGCGTTCTGCCTGCAGACCTGCCTCGACCACGACGGCCGCCCGGTCGTCTTCGACGTCGCCGCGCGCATCGGAGGAGGGACGAACATCCACCTCGGGCTCGGCCATCCGTACGGCACCGCGCTCTACCGCGAGCCGATGAGCACCGGACGACGGATCGCGCTCGAGATCCGCCACGCGCTCGACCTCGGCCGTCTCAAGGAGATCCTGACATGAGCGGCCCGACCCCGGCGGATACCCCCGTCCCGGCGCCCGCCGGGCCCCTTCGCCGCACCCCGCTCTTCGAGTTCCACCGCCGCCACGGCGCGCACTTCGTCCCGTTCTCCGGCTGGGAGATGCCGCTCTACTACACGAGCATCCTCGCCGAGCACAAAGCGGTCCGCGAGGGGGTGGGGCTCTTCGACGTCTCCCACATGGGCCTGCTCAGCGTCGACGGGGGCCACGCGGCGGAGCTCCTCGCGCGACGGACCACCGCGAACGTGCCCACGCTCGTCCCCGGCCAGGTCCGGTACACGTTCCTGCTCGAATCGAGCGGCGGGATCGTCGACGACCTCCTCGTGAGCCGTCTCGACCGGGGCGACGAGCTCGTCCGCTCGCACCTCGTCGTGCCGAACGCGGGACGCGCCGACGAGATCGAGGAGATCCTGCGCCAGCATCGGGGCCCGGACACGACGATCGCCCGCTGGAACGACAAGGTCGCGCTGCTCGCGGTCCAGGGTCCCCGCTCGCGCGAGCTGCTCGAGCGCGAGTTCGGCTGGGACCTCGGTCCGCTCGGCTTCTACCGCGCCGCCTTCTTCCCGGGAGCGGCCGGCGCGGGACCCCGGGAGGGGGTCCTCGGGCTCGGGTTCCCCGACGCGCTGTCGCGCTCCTTCCTCGTCAGCCGCACGGGCTACACCGGCGAGCTCGGCTACGAGGTCTTCGTCCCCGGCGCGTCGGCCGACGCCGTCGCGGAACGGATCGTCGCCGCCGGAGCGCCTCCGATCGGCCTCGGGGCGCGCGACACGCTGCGGCTCGAAAAGGGCTACCTCCTCTCGGGCCAGGAGTTCCACCGGGACCACTCCCCCATCGAGGCGGGGCAGGACCGGTTCGTCGATCTCAACCACGAGTTCGTGGGCAAGCCCCGGGTCGCGAAGGAGAAGGCGGAGGGTCCGGCGATCCGTCTGGTCGGCATCGAGACCTCCGTGACGGGCGCGATCCCCCGGCACGGCACCCCCGTCCGCGCGGGCGGGGCGGCGGTCGCGGAGGCGACGAGCGGCGGCCAGTCGCCGATGCTCGGGAAGGGGATCGCGCTCGCCTACCT
Organism: Thermoplasmata archaeon; assembly: GCA_030039865.1. GTDB lineage: Archaea > Thermoplasmatota > Thermoplasmata > Lutacidiplasmatales > UBA184 > Lutacidiplasma. Next base: position 1,281 of record JASHUS010000099.1, on the reverse strand, counting down.
TCCGTCGGCGCTCGCGGCGCCCGGGACCGGCGTCGAGCTCGAGATCCGCGGGCGCGAGGTGCCCGCGCGCGTCGTCAAGCTCCCGTTCGTCCCCGCCGCGCGGTCGGAGCGTTCATAATCGATTGCCCCCATTCCACACGGCAGGGCGATGGCGGCGGCCGGGGTCGGGAACGGGAAGACGTTCCACGGCCGCATGGAGGCGGTCGAGGCGCTCTACCGGCGCTTCGAGGACGCGCGCGCCGGGAGCGGCGGCGTCACGATCCTGCTCGGCGCGACCGGCACCGGTAAGTCGACGCTCATCGCCGAGCTCGTCCGGGACTTCCGGGCGAAGGGCGCGCAGGTCCTCATCGGCCGCGCGCCCGCGCTCGACGCCCCGGCGCCGTTCACGCTGATCCGCTCGGCGATCGAGAGCGTGCGGGACCTCGCCGCGAGCGCGGCGGAGCCGTTCGCGAGCGCCGGCAACCCCGCGAGCGTCCTCATGGCGTTCGCCCCGCGGCTCGGGGCCGACGGGATCGCGAGCCCGGTCCGGATGGAGGAGCGCCTCCTCTCCGAGATCGAGGAGGCCGACGAGCGGGGGGAGCTCGCGCGCGAGCCGCTGCTCGCCGGGCTCATCGACCAGTTCCGCGAGGTGACACGCCACGGCCCCACCGTCCTCATTCTGGAGGACCTGCACCGCGCCGACGACCTCTCGCTCGAGGCGCTCGAGCTCCTCGCGAGCCAGCTCGCGGACCGGCCGTTCTGGATCCTCGCGACCTCGCGTCCGTTCGAGGCGCTCACGGAGTCCCGCCGCGCCCGCCTCGAGGAGTTCGAGGCCGCCGTCCACGCGCGTCGCACCGTCCTCCGGCCGTTCACGTCGGCCGAGGTCGCCGAGTACCTCCACTGGCGCGAGCCCGAGCGCGAGTTCACGAGCGAGGAGATCGCCCGCCGGTACTCGGAGACCGGCGGCAATCCCTTGCTGCTCGAGCAGTTCGACCGGCGCTGGCCCACGAACCCGGGGCGCGAGCCGGGGGGCCCGGCCGAACCGACGCCGCTCGACGACGAGGACCAGCGCACGGTCACGGTCGCCTCCGTGCTCGGTCCCGAGTTCCCGTTCTCGATCCTCCTGCGCGCGAGCGGGGAGGACGAGGAGCGCCTCGCCGAGTCGGTCGACCGTCTCGTCGGCCGCGGCATCCTCTTCGAGCGCGCCGGCGAGCTCCTCGCGTTCCCCGACGACCGCGCCCGGGCGGAGATCTATCGCCAGCTGACGGAGAGCCGGCGGCGGCTCCTGCACCGTCGGGCCGG
>JASHUS010000098.1 GCA_030039865.1 Thermoplasmata archaeon | reverse complement strand
GAGCTCGAGCCGATCTACGATAGCCGGGGCCAGCTCACGGTCGAGGCGACGATCGCCCTCGCGTCGGGATCGCGCGGCCGCGCGGGCGCCCCGAGCGGGGCGAGCACCGGGACGCACGAGGTCCGGGCGTTCCCCGCGGGAGGGGTTCCCGAGGCGCTCGCGACGTTCCGTTCGCGGGTCGGTCCCGCGCTCCTCGGACTCGAGGCGGACGAGATCGGAACCGTCGACGCCGCGCTCCACGCGATCGATCCGTCGCCGGACTTCGGGGCGATCGGCGGGAACACCGCGACCGCCGTCTCGGTCGCCGCGGCGATCGCCCTCGGCGCCGCGACGGACCGGCCGCTCTGGCGGGTGCTCGCGCGTCCGCGCGTCGACGGAAGCCGCTATCCGGCGATCGTCGGGAACTGCCTCAACGGCGGCCGTCACGCGATCGGAGGTCCCGACATCCAGGAGTTCATCGCCTTCGCCGAGGAGCGGGACCCGGCCGACGCGGTCCGGGCCGCGGTCCGGGTCCATGCGGTCATCGGCGAGGAGCTGCACCGCCGCTTCCCGAAGGCCGCGCTCGGGCGGGGCGACGAGGGGGGCTGGGTCGCGGCGATCGGCAACGTCGAGGCGCTCGAGCTGCTCGCCGAGTCGTGCGCCCGCGTGCGGGACGAGCTCCATCTCTCGGTCCACCCCGGCGTCGACTTCGCGGCGAGCGAGTTCTTCGCGGACGGCAAGTACCGCTACCGCGAGCAGACCGTCGACGCGGAGGGCCAGGAGTCGTTCGTCGCCCGGCTGGTCGACCGGTTCGGCCTCCGGTACGTCGAGGACCCGTTCGAAGAAGAGGCGTACGACTCGTTCGCCCGGCTCACCGCGTCGATCGGGGACCGCGCCCTGGTCGTCGGCGACGACATCTACTGCACGGACGTCGCGCGGATCCGACCCGGCCTCGCGAAGCGTTCCACGAACGCGGTCCTCATCAAGGTCAACCAGGTCGGGACCCTCACGGACACGCTCGCCGCGGTCGATCTCGCGCGCGAGAGCGGCCAGGCGACCGTCGCCTCCCACCGGTCGGGCGAGGTACCGGAAGGCTGGCTCGCGCACGTCGCGCTCGGGATCGAAGCGCGAGGGCTCAAGTGCGGCCTTCTCGGCGGTGAGCGGGTGGCAAAGCTAAATGAACTCCTGCGGCTCGGCCGCGCCACGCGCACCGCGTGAACCATGCCGGACGATGAGACGATGGCCGAACCCGCCGCGATGCAGAGCGACGGGCAGGACATCCGCCCCGGGGAGCTCTTGGTGCCCGAGGACACCTACCTCACGTCGGGCGTCCACATCGGGACCCAGCAGAAGTCGGCGTCGATGCGCCGCTTCGTCTTCAAGGTCCGGTTCGACGGACTCCACGTCCTCGACGTCCGGGAGACGGACCGACGGATCCGGATCGCGGCCAAGTTCCTCGCCCGGTTCCCCGCGGACCGGATCCTCGTCGTCTCGCAGCGCCAGTACGGTCAGAAGCCGGTCCGCGTCTTCGCGAAGACGATCGGAGCGGTCTCGTTCGCGGAACGGTTCGTCCCGGGCTGCCTCACGAACCCGAACCTCGAGGAGTACTTCGAGCCGAAGGTCCTCCTCGTCACCGATCCAGCGACCGACCAGCAGGCGTTGAGCGAGGCGGTCTCGATCGGGATCCCGGTCGTGGGCCTCTGCGATGTCAACAACGAGACCCGGGACGTCGATCTCGTGATCCCCGCCAACAACAAGGGACGCGTCGCGCTCGCGACGGTGTACTGGCTGCTCGCCCGGGAGGTCCTCCGGGCGCGGGCGGGCGGGGCGGAGATCGAGTTCGCCCCCACGGTCGAAGATTTCCAAGCCGCCCTGTAGGACCGCCGGAGCCCCCGTTCCGGGGCCTTTTATCGGCGCCGGTCCTTCTCAATTCCCGTGGGACGTTCCGGGTCCGGCCTGCACGAACTGCTCACCGATCACGGAGTACCCGAGAAGGCCGCTCGGATCTACCTCGCGGCGTGCCGGACGGGTCCGCAGACCGCGAGCGAGCTCGCCCGCCTCTCCGCCGTCAACCGGGTCGAGACGTACCGTTACATCAAGCAGCTCACCGGCGAGCGCCTCCTCAAGGCCACGGGCGGCCGGCCCCGACGCTTCGCGGCGACCTCGCCGGACGAGCTCGTCGAGCGCTGGATCCGGCGCGCGTCGGACCGGCTGCGCCAACTCGAGGAGGATCGGGAGAAGATCCTCTCGGACTGGGAGGAGAGCCGGACCGAGTTCGAGGACGGCGATCCGCGCAAGTTCGCGGTGCTCGAGGGCCGCGAGACGGTCCGCCGGTTCCTCCTCAAGCGGATCGGCACGGCCGAGCGGCAGCTCCTCATCTCCACGACCGGCACGGCGCTGCCGGGGTTGATCGACGACGGCGTCGATCGGGCGCTGCGCACCGCCACGGAGCGCGGCGTCAAGGTGCGCGTCGTGACCGAGGTCTATCCCACGAACCTGGTCGAGGCGCAGCACCTGATCGCCTTCGCGGAGGTCCGCCACTCGCGGGGTCCGGTCGCGAACCGCGCGGTCGTCTTCGACCGTCAGGGGGCGCTCGTCTACGTCTCGGGGGAGGACGGCCTCGGTCGGACGGGCGAGGAGCAGGTCGCCCTCTGGTCGAGCGCCCCGATGTTCGTCCAGCTCGCCCGGGACTATCACCGGCGCCTGTGGACGCCGGGCATGCGCGCGGAGGCGCGCGTCGTCGAGCTCGAGAACCCCCCCGCCGCGGTGCTGCCGGTGATCGCGGGCAAGGAGTCGGTCCCGTTCACCCGGTTGAAGGAGATCGCGAAGCTCGGGATGCGCGCCTCGGGGGTCCGCGAGCTCCACCTCCACCTGCCCGAACTGATCGAGACGATCGCCCGCCAGCTCGGTCGGGAGATCGCGGGCCAGATCGAGGGTCGGACGCCCGCCGAGGTCGCGACCGCGCTCGCCGCCTACTACGAGGCCCACACGATGGGCCGCCTGACGATGGTCAAGGACTCGCCGCTGACGTTCCGCGTCACCGGCTGCTTCGCGTGCACGCGCGACTCGCCCGAGATCGGGCGGGTCCTCTGTCCCCAGCTGCTCGGCGCGGTCCTCGAGGCCCGGCTCGGCACGCACTGGGAGGTCTCGAAACCCGACCCGACGAAGCACGCGACGCGCGGCTGCCTCTTCGCCGCGACGCCGGCCTAGCGCGGACGGACCGCCCGGTCGGTCTCACTTCGAGGTCGGCAGCGGGTTCGTCGCCACGCCGGCGGTCTCGTGGACGTGCAGCCCGCACTCCTTGGCGCCGAGCTCCCACCACCAGCGCCCGCTGCGCGGATCCGCGCCCGGCGGCACCGCGCGCGTGCACGGCGCGCACCCGATGCTCGGGAAGCCCTTCGCGTGGAGTCGGTTGATCGGCACGTGGTTCTCCCGGACGTAGCGCATCACATCGTCCCACGTCCAGTCGGCGAGCGGAGAGATCTTCCAGATCCCGCCGTGAGAGTCGTCCGGGGCAATCCGGCTCACTTCGGACCGCTCGGCGGACTGGTCGCGGCGCAGCCCGACGACCCACGCCTCCGCGCCCGTGAGCGCGCGGTTCAGGGGGTGGACCTTCCGCACCCCGCAGCACGCCTTTCGGTTCTCGACGGAGTCGTAGAACAGGTTCGGCCCGCCTCGGGCGACGAGCTGTTCCACCTCCGCGTGATCGGGGAAGATGATCTCGATCGGGATCCCGTACTTGTCCCGGGCCTCCTGCATGAGGTCGTACGTCTCCTGGAACAACCGACCGGTATCGAGGGAGATCACGCGGATGCGCGCGCCCCCCTCCAGCGGTATCTTCGAGAGCATGTCGAGGATGACCATGTCCTCCGCGCCGAAGCTGCTCGCGAACGCGGCTTTGGAACCGAACTGCCGCTGGGTCCAGCGTAGGCAGTCTTCCGCGCTCCGCCCGGACAGCTCCCGGGCCGCCTCCACGGCGTCCATCGGTTGCTTCGAGGATAGGTGGGGATTTAATGTCGGCAGTAGGGGAGATTTAGGTCCGATAGACGAACAAACCGGTCCCGTCGGGGCCGGGTAGATGCAGATTCTTCCCTCCGGCCCGCACCCCCGACGCGGACGCTGCGTCCGGGCGGAGCCTCCCCCGGGCCGGAGGTCCTCGGTCCCGTCGGGCCGCGGACGCCCCAGGCCCACGGTGGGGCCGACGCTCGAGGTGAATCGACCCGGACGGGCGGGTCCGACGCGGCCGATCCCTGGGGGACTCTGACGACCGTGGTGTAGCATGTGTAACCAACAACCCCGACAGACGCCCGGCAAGGCTATATATACGAGCCAAGGTTTACCCGACCGCAGAAGCTATGAACGCTAACTCCTCGGCCCCCTCCGTTCGCCGCCCCCGTTCCACCACCGTAAAGACCCCCGCGCGCGCCGCCCACGCGGACGCTCCGGGCGTCCCCGCCTCACCCCCCGCTTCGGATGTCTGCCCCAACTGCGGCTCCACCCACTTGATCCGCGATGAGATCCGCGGCGAGGTGGTCTGCGCGGACTGCGGCCTGGTCGTCGACCAGAGCGCGCTCGTCAGCGACCGCGGCCAGCGCGGTTCGAAGGAGGACACGGGTCGCGAGGCCCGCGGCTGGGGACCCGTCATCTCGCCGCTGATGCCCGACAAGGGGCTCTTCAGCGAGATCGGAGTTCCGACCCGCGACTTCCAGGGAAATTCCCTCTCCCGGAACACCTCGCTGAAGTTCTACCACCTGCGCAAGCTGAACCACCGGCTGCGCGCCGCGCGCACGCACCAGCGCAACCTCGTGGTCGCCCTCGGCGAGCTCAACCGACTCGCCGGCGTCCTGGGGCTCTCCCGCGAGGTGAAGGAGTCGGCGACGTACATCTACCGCCGCGCGCTCGAGCACAAGGCCACGCGCGGCAAGAAGATCGTCGCGCTCGTCGCGGCGAGCGTCTACGCCGCCTGCCGGCAGTGCCACGTTCCGCGGACGATGAAGGAGATCATCGCCCACTCGAAGGCGACCAAGATCGAGGTCGGTCGCGCGTACACGCTCCTCGCCCGCGAACTCAAGCTCGGCCTCAAGCCGGTCGAGCCGCGCGACTACCTCGTCCGGTTCACGCAGGACCTCAACCTCTCGAAGGAGGTGCGCCAGAAGGTCCTCTCGCTCCTCGAGCAGGTCGAGCAGGTCTACTCGACGAGCGGCGTGCTTCCGAACGGGATCCTCGCGACGATCATCTACATCGCGTCGAACCTGATGGGCGAGCCGCGCAGCCAGGACCGCATCGCCGCCGTCGCGAACGTCACGCCCGTGACGATCCGCAACCACTACAAGGAGCTCCTCGACCTCCTCGGTCTGCCGAAGAACCTGACGAACCCGCAGGCCCGCGGGTCGCTCCCGGCGGATCTCGAGGAAAAGGTCGGGGTCGACGCGGCCGCCGCGGGCCACTAGACGGCGCACACCGGGCGCCGGTCCCGGCGTCCGACCCCAGAAACGACAAGAGCCCCCGCAGGGCTCGGCCGCCGTGGCCTCGCTCGCGCCGCTCAGCTACTCGTCGTACCGGACGTACCTCGAGTGCCCGCTGCGCTGGAAGTTCCTCTACGTCGACCGGCTCCCCGAGGAGCCGCGGGGCTACTTCACGTTCGGTCGGGTCGTCCATTCGGTCCTGGAAGAGCTCGTCCGGCCGCTCGTCGTGCCCGGCGCCCGGCGGGTGAGCGCGGCCGAGACCCAGCGCACGCTCGACGACTGGCCCGGGGCCGGGCGGGCCGAGCACGCCGACCTGATGAGCCGCGAAGAGATGCTCGAGCTCTACGACCGGGCGTGGCTCTCCGACGGCTACGCCTCGCCCGAGGAAGAGGCCCGGTACCGGGCCTTGGGGCGGGACCTCCTCGGCCGCTACTACGACGAGCTCACCCGGGACCGTCCCCGGCCCATCGCGGTCGAGGAGCACCTCGAGGCCCGATGGGACGGGATCCCGATCCACGGCTACATCGACCGGATCGACCGGACCCCCGCGGGCGGACTCGAGATCGTGGACTACAAGACGTCGCGCGAACTCTCCCACGAGGACGCCCGCGACTCCGACCAGCTGACGCTCTACCAGGTCCTGGTCGAGAAGAACTACACGGAACCGGTCGAGCGCCTGACGCTCTTCCACCTCCGCTCCCTCAAGCCGCTCCGCGCGGCGCCTCGCGCGTCCACGGCCCTCAGCGTCCTCCACGACCGGATGGGTACGGTGAGCGACGGCATCCGCGCCGAGGCGTTCGAGCCCACGCCCGGTCGCCAGTGCTCGCGCTGCGATTTCCGATCGCGCTGCCCCGAGTTCAGCGAGGTTCCGAAGGGCGAGGCGGAACGGCTGCGCGGCCTCGTCGACCGGTTCGAGGCGCTCCGGGCGGAGGAGGGCCGGCTCGAGGGCGAGCTGCGCCGCACCGCCGACGAGCTGCACCGGGCGGCCGAGGAGCTCGGCGTCCATCGCGTGCCGGGCACGCGCGCCATCGCGGTCCGCAAGCGGGAGGAGTCGTGGATGTACCCGGTCGAGGCGGTCCGACCGTTGCTCGAACGCGCGGGGCTTGCCGACCGGATCGGATCGGGCTCCCCCGAGGAGATCCGGCGCCTCGTGCGGGACCCGACAGTGGACCCCGAGATCCGCCGCCGCCTCGCCGAAGCCGGCTCGCGTCGGGTGCGCTGGTACTGGGAGCTCGACGACGGCCCGGCCGGCTCCCGGTCGCTCCGCTCCTAAAGGGCTAAGAGCGGTTCCCGGCTGCGGGCCGTATGGCGGTCGCGCTCGCGTCGACGGACCGATTGGCGTCCCTCGCGGGCCGGCGTCCCACGCTCGCGACCCTCTGCTCCCACTCTTCCCTGCAGATCTTCCACGGGGCGCGAACGGAGGGGTTCGCGACCCTCGGGCTCTGCATCGGGGCGCCGCCCCGCTTCTACGACGCGTTCCCCCTCGCTCGACCCGACCGGTTCCTGTCCGTGCCCACCGCGAAGGACCTTCCTTCGGTCGCCGAGCGGCTCCGCTCGGACGGGGCGATCATCGTCCCCCATGGCTCGTTCGTCGAGTACGTGGGCGCCGACCGCTTCGCGGAGATCGACGTGCCCGTGTTCGGAAACCGCGCGGTCCTCGCGTGGGAGTCGGACCGACGCAAGGAGCGCGACTGGCTCGATATCGCCGGCGTTCCGATGCCGAAGCGCTACGAGGAGCCGTCGGAGATCGACGGGCCGGTGATCGTGAAGTACTACGGCGCGAAGGGCGGCAAGGGGTTCTTCCTCGCGAAGAATCGCGAGGCGCTCGCGGACTTCCGGCCGACCGGCCCCTACGTGATCCAGGAGTACGTCCTCGGCACGCGCTACTACATGCATTTCTTCTACTCGCCGCTCTCCGACCGCGGCTATCGCGTCGGGCATGGATCGCTCGAGCTCTTGGGGATGGACCGCCGCGACGAGGCCAACATCGACGAGCTCTACAAGCTCGGCGCCCAGGAGGAGCTCCTCAAGGCCGGGATCCGTCCCACGTTCGTGGTGACGGGCAACGTGCCGGTGGTGCTGCGCGAGTCGCTCCTTCCGAAAGCGTTCGACGTCGCGGCGCGCATCGTCGAGAGCTCCATCGACCTCTTCGGAGGCATGGTCGGCCCGTTCTGCGTCGAGGGGATCATGACCGAGGATCTCGAGTTCAAGGTCTTCGAGATCTCGACGCGGATCGTCGCCGGCACGAACCTGTTCATCTCGGGGAGCCCGTACTCCGACCTCGTCGCGCCCGCGCTCTCGACCGGACGCCGGATCGCGCAGGAGATCCACCGCGGGGAGACCGAGGGTCGGCTCGCCGAGATCCTGAGCTGAGCCCCCGCGCGCCGCGCGCGGATACAGCGTTATCACTTCCGCTCGTCCTCGGCCGCCCTTCATGTCGAACGCGATCGAGGCGCGGCACCTTCGGAAGGTCTACCCGAAGAGCCCACCCGGGGTCGCGGCGCTCGCCGATCTCTCGCTCGACGTCCCGACCGGCCGCGTCTACGGCCTGATTGGGCGCAACGGGGCCGGCAAGACGACCTTCGTGCGGATCGCCTCGACCCAGCTTGCGCCGACCTCGGGCTCGCTGCGCGTGCTCGGCCACAGCGTGGAGGGCGAGGAGCGCGAGATCCGTAGCCGCATCGCCTGCGTGCCCCAGGAGTCCCGCCCTCTCTATTTCCTGAACGTCGAAGAGGTCGTCTACCTCTACCTCAAGCTGCGCGGCCTCGATCCGGCGGACGCGAAGCGACGGACCCGGGACGTGCTCGAGGAGCTCTCGCTCGTCGAGTACCGCCGGCGGCCGGTCTCGCGCCTGTCGGGCGGGCTCCGCCGGCGGGCGATGTGCGCGATGGTGCTCGCCTCCGACGCGGAGGTGCTCTTCCTCGACGAGCCGACGACCGGGCTCGATCCGATCGCCCGGCGAGAAGTCTGGGAGGCGATCCGGCGGACGAGCCGGGAGAACCGGACGATCGTCCTCACGACCCACTACCTCGACGAGGCCGAGGCGCTCTCGACGCGGCTCGCGCTCGTCGAGCGAGGACAAGTGCTGCTCGAAGGCTCCCCGGCCGATCTCCGCGGCCGTGTGCGCTACCCCTACCGGGTCGTGCTCCAGGGCGCGTATCCGCGCGAGGAACTGGAGGGCCTCGGCCAGGTTTCGGCGATCGAGGGCGGCTATCTCGTCTTCGCGCGCGAGGCAGAAGCGCGGGAGCTCGCGCGGCGGGCGCTCGAGCGCGGCATCCGCGTCTCGCTCGGTCCGGTGAGCCTCGAGGACATCTTCCTCGACGTCGTGGGCCGCTCGATCGAGTCGGAGGAGACGAGCGAGTCCCCGGAGGAGCCCGAGGTGGAGGCGTGAGCGAGCGGAATCGCCTGCGCTCGCTCGGCACCCTGGTCTGGCTGAACGGGGTCGTTCCGATCCGCGACCAGCCGCTCTACATCCTGCAGCTCCTCGCCTCGCCGCTCGCGTTCCTGTTCTTCATCGGCATCGTCTCGCGCGGCACGCTCATCGCCTACGGCATCACCGGCGGCATGGTCCTGACGATGCTGTCGGTCGGGACCGGCCTCCAATCCGACCTCACCCACTACCGCACCGACTTCAAGTTCCAGGACGTCGTCGTCGCGTCGCCCGTCGAGGCGCCGGTCTACGTCTCGGGAATGGCGCTCAGCGAGCTCGTCTACTCGCTGCCCGCCCTCGGGGTCTTCGTCGTCCTCTTCGTGGTCTGGGGCTTCGCGACGCCGTTCAGCGTCGCGGTCCTCATCGGCGTGCTCCTCCTGTGCTGGGCGTTCGCGAGCGCGATCGCCTTCACGCTCGCGACGTACTTCCGCGACGTGCGCGAGACGTACCTGTTCAGCCCGCTCATCTCGCTCAGCCTCACCGTGCTGCCGCCGGTGTACTACCCGATCACCTCCCTGCCCGCCTGGGCGCAGACCGCCGCCAAGTTCTCGCCGACGACGTACGCCGCGGCGCTCGTGCAGGGCTCAGTCGGTCTGCTGCCCCTGACGGTGAGCGGGGCCGCGCTGGACTGGTCCGTCCTGTTCGCCTTCACCGTGGCGCTCTTCCTCATCGCGGCGTTCAAGGCGCGCTGGAAAGAGCCCTGAACCGGGCCGGAGCGCTCCGGATAACCCCGGCGCCTCCGCCTTGCTGCGAGGCCTTATCTACCCGGCGCGGGCTGGCGCCGCGCGATGCTTTCGTTCGCGGACCTTCGGACCTTCGAAGCCCCCGACGAGCGCTTTTCCCACTGTCTCCTGTGCGGCCGCGATCTCGTGCTGCTGCCCGACGATCGACGCGGCGGACACTGCTTCGACTGTCTGACGCTCTCCGTCGCGTCGCCGAAGCCGTGCCCGGACTGTGGCGCCATGATCCCCGGCGAGGACCTGGGCGTCGGCTGCGCGAACTGCCACTGGTACCCGCTGCGCGACTGACCGGCGCGCCCGCGCCTCCCGGAAACCTTATCGCCCGATTCCTCTCGTCTCGGACCGGGCGTGCCGAGGTGGCTCAGTCCGGTACGGCGCGAGTCTGGAAAGCTCGTGGCGGAATACGCCTCGGGAGTTCAAACGTCGAGGACGGCCGGTCCGTCCCTGCGGGAATTCTCCCCCTCGGCGCTTCCCCACCGGTCGCGCGGGGCGTCGCATGAACATCCCCTCGTCGCGCGCGAGCGCGGCGCTCCGGGAGATCGATCGGCTGCTGGGCCCGGACGCCGGCCCGGGCACGCTGGCGGACGTCTGTCGCTATCTCCGACGTGAGTTCCCGCACTACCGCTGGGTCGGCGTGTACGCCCTGCGCGGTTCGTTCCTGGACCTGGCCGCGTGGGACGGTCCCGCGGCGACCGAGCATACCCGCATTCCGCTCGACCAGGGCATCTGCGGCCGCGCCGCACGGGACGGGCGCACCGTCATCGTGGACGACGTGCGGGCGTCCCCGGAGTACCTCGCCTGCTTCCTCGAGACCCGAGCCGAGATCGTCGTGCCGATCTTCGGGCCGGGCGCGGTCGTCGGAGAGATCGACATCGACGGGAACGAGGTCGGAGCGTACGACGGCTCGGACCAGGCGTTCCTCGAACGGGTCGCGTCGAAGCTCAGCGGCGCGCTGGCCGTGACGCCCGCGCGGCCCGGCTGAGCCGCCGCTCCATTTCGCGCACCGACGCGGCGAGAGCGCCCCGCGCATCGAACGGCGGCGGGGGCCAGGCGTACGACCGGCCGGCGTTCGTCTCGAGATCCTCCGCGATGTGCCCGAGCGCCCGCCGCAGCTCGTCCACGATGGGCAGGTCGGCGGTACGGCTCGTGCGCGAGAGCGGATTGAGATCGATCGAGATCACGCGCTGACCGCGCGCCTGGAGCGCGGCGACGCGGTCCCCATCCTCGAGCGGTACGAGGCATAGGTCCGCGCGCCCGATTCCTCGACGGTCGACGGCGGCGCGATCGGAGGGGAGGCGCGGGATGCGCGCGCTGGGACGGACCCCGAGCACGTCCGGCACGCCCGCGGTCCGGAGCGCGCGGGCGACGCGCCGAGCCCGCGCCGGCGTCCGGTGGAAGAGGTTCACCTCGACGCCGAGCCCGGGGCGGGCCCGGGCGAGTCGAGCGATCTCGCGCGCCGCGAGCGCGGCGACATTGCCGTTGACGCTGATGACCGGGTGGCGGGCCGACGCGAGCCAACGGGCGGCCGTGCGCTCGGCCGACCGCGCGCTCCGCGTCGTGCGCTCTCCGAGGAAGTAGTCGAACGCCTCGCCGCGGCCGTGGGCGATGAGGCCCTCGGGCACGACCAGCCCGGTCCGCACCGCGTCGGCGAGCTCGGCGCGGACGACGAGGCTCGCGTAGCGCGGATGTCGCCGGGAGAGGCGCATCGACGGCCGGTCTCAGCGGGAGGGCGGAGGTGGGTCCGCGGGCTCGGCGGTCGCCCCTTCCTCGGCCGAGGCGAGCCGGCTCTCGATCGCGGCGATCCGCTCTTCGAGCGGCTGGAGGCCGTCCTCGAGGGCCTTGGTCAGCGCGAGCTTGAGGCTCTCCTCGAGCGCGACGATATCCCGCCCGAGGTCGATGATGCGCCGTGCGTTCTCGTTGAGGAGCAGCCGGGTCTGGGTCGAGACGCGATAGGTGTCGGAGAGGTCCTTCGTCAGCTGGTGCGACGATTGGGCGAACGCTTCGATCGACTCCCCGACGGGCTTCCACTTGGCATCGAGGTTCTCGCCGATCCCGGTCGAGATCCGCTGGGCGGCGGCGTCGATGCCCGTGGAGAGCTCGTGCGAGACGCGGTCGCTGACGCCGGTCTCGAGCGCGCTGAGCCGCTGCTTCACGTCCTCGGAGAGGCCGCGCTCGAGCGCCTCGAGCCGCTGGATGCGGTCCTCGACCGTCTGGATGTGCGCCTGGAGGTTCGTGTAGGCGGTGTTGATCAGGACGTCGAAGTGGCTCTGCACCGACTCGTGCGCGCGCAGCAGGAGATGCAGGACCCAGTGCTCGCGACCCTTCGTCTCGCCGATCGGGCTCTTCTCGAGCCGATCCCGCACGTCGCGGTCGTCGATGAGCGCCTGGAGCTCCTTGAGGACCTCGAGGCGGAGCCCCGGAACGTTCTGGGCGGCCGCTGGGGGACGACCTGCCATCTAGGAACGATGGGCCGCGCCGGAGTATATAACTTGGGAGCGCGCCGGACGGCCCGCCGGACGGCGGACGGATAACCGGGACGACCGCGAGGGAGATTCAGCCCGCGAACTCGGGTCCGAGCAGCTCCCGGGCGACCATCAGGCGGCGGATCTCGGACGTTCCCGCACCGATCTCGAGCAGCTTCGCGTCGCGCGCGAGTCGCTCGAACGGCAGGTCGCGCATGTAGCCGTACCCGCCGTGGATCTGGATCGCCTCGAGCGCGTGGCGCGTGGAGGCCTCGGACGCGAACGTGAGGGCCGCGGCCGCCGCGCGCCGGGACCGGTCGTCGGACGCGACGGCATCGAGCGCGCGGTAGAGCAGGAGGCGCGCCGCCTCGAGGTCCGTGTACATGTTGGCGATCTTGGCCTGGACCAGCTCGAAGTGCCCGATCTTCTGGCCGAACTGCTCGCGCTGGCGGGCGTACTCGACCGATCGGTCGAGGCATTCGGCGAGGATCCCGACCGGGATCGCGGCGAGGACCGCCCGCTCGACGTTGAGCCCGCTCATCATCACGCGCACGCCGTCGTTCTCCTCGCCGACGCGCAGCGCGAGCGGGACCCGCACGCCCTGGAACGCGAGCTCGCCGGTCGGCGAGCCGCGCATCCCCATCTTGTCGAGGCTCTTCGCGACGGTGAACCCCGACATCGTGCGCCGCACGAGGAACGCGCTGATCCCTCGCGAGTTCCGCCCGGGGTCGGTCTTCGCGTAGACGAGGAGGACGTCCGCGACCGGGCCGTTCGTGATGAACTGCTTCGAACCGTCGAGCACGTAGGCGTCCCCGTCGCGGACGGCCCGGGTCCGGATCGACACGGCGTCCGATCCGGCGTTCGGCTCGGTGATCGCGAGCGCACCGATCGTTTCGCCGCGGACCGCGGCCGGCAGGAACTCCTCGCGCTGACGGTCGGAGCCGTTGGTCGCGAGGTTGTTCGCGAAG
>JASHUS010000097.1 GCA_030039865.1 Thermoplasmata archaeon | reverse complement strand
CCGGTCGTTGTAGCTGACCCGCGAGTAGGAGTACGGGGGGTTGACCGCCCGGACCTCGAGCTCCTTCATCGACGGCTCGGGGAGCGGGGGCATCGCCGTGATGAACGTCCCGGGGAGGTCGGCGTTCCCCTCGCCTTCGCCCGGGGCGGTCGGGGGAGCGGTCGGACTCGCCTCGGGGGTCGCCGAGGTGGCGCCCGGGGTCCGCGGGATCTTTACGCGGAGTCGGCTCGACGCCATGGGACCGTTACGTGCCTCCGATGCCGATGGTGATCTGGACACCCGCCGAGAAGACCGTGGCGTAGTCGATGTAGTAGAGGTTGATCGCGATGAGCGTCGTCACCCCGCTCGCGGCCGAGCAGACGACGGAATGGGCGAGCGGGAGGGTGACGTTCGTCGTACCGGGCACGTCGTAGTTGTAGCTCGACACCCCGGCCGTCGGCGATTGGGTCGACGACAGGCGCGTGATGCCGCTCACGTTCATCGCCGACATCAGCGTCTTCTGCCACGCGCAGGGGTTCGCGGTGCCGACCTCGAACGTGACGTTGAGCGAGTTCCCGATCGTCGCGCCACTGCTCGTGAGCCGTCCCTCGGAGGCGATGGTCTGGGCGTAGCGCAGGTGGCTGAAGACCTGCTGCGAGCCCTGCCCGATGATCGTCGACGCGTTGCCGATCATGTCGAGGTAGCTCGTCGTGAGCGAGGTGTTCCCGGCGACCGTGGTGACGTTGAACGGCGGCGCGACGAGCATGACCTCCTGCGAGCCGCCCTGGCTCTGGACGACCCCGTCGTTCTCGTAGTAGAACGTCTGGCCGTTGAAGTACCGGTTGGGGAGGAGCATCTGCAGGTAGCCCGAGGCGAGATGCTGGGAGTAGTAGCCCGAACCGCCCGGGCCCGAGGAGAGCGTCACGTTCTCGAACGCGCAGTACGTCGAGTTCGCGGGCTGGCCGTAGTCGTAGCTCGGGAGGTGCGGGTTCGACGTGCTCTTGATCTGGAAGCCGCCCGGGCAGGCGGTGGGGATGAACTGGAGCGTCCCCTGCGTCGGCTGGGCGATGAGGGGCACCCCCTGGGAGCTCAGCGTGAACGGCGTGCCGTAGACGGAGGGACCGCCGATCAGGTACTGCGAGTCGACGTACGACTTCAGCTGGGCGAACGACGTCGCCGCTTCGCTCGTGAACGCGGCCTCGTTGTCGGTCATCCACAGCGGCACGTACTGCGTCAGGAAGATGCCGAAGAGCGCAAAAAAGACGAGGAGCGCGAGCAGGGTGCCGATGACCGCGACGACCCCCCGCCGGGACTCGCGCAACCGGCGGGCGCGACGATAGCGACGGCCCGACCGCTGAACCTTCGCTCCGCCCATCCGATGGATCCACGGCGCCGGAGGCGCCGTGTATCGAGAATTAGGCCCGATTCGTGTATAAATATGTGCGCGAAGGAGCGGTCGCGCCCGCCCCTCGCACCTTAAGCCTCGCGACTTTTCGGGGAACTCCAGACGGCATGGCCCTCAAGGAGATCGCGCTCACGCTCTCGAACCGCCCCGGCACGCTCGCCGGGGTCGCCCGGATCCTGGCGCAGGAGCGGATCAACGTCGCGGCGATCAGCGTCGACTCGACGGGCCGCGTCGGCCGCGTCCGACTCATCGTCAATGCGCCGGACCGGGCCGCCCAGCTCCTGAGCCGCGCCGGTTATCGGCCCGAAGTGCGCGAGATCCTCGCCGTCCGGCTCGAGGACCGCGCGGGCAGCTTCCTCGCGGTGCTCGACGCGCTCGCGAATGCGAAGGTGAACGTCTCGAGCGTCGCGATCCTCGTCGCCCGGGAGGGGAACCAGCCGCTCGTCGCGATCTCGACGACCAACGTCGCGCGGGCCCGCCGGGTCCTCCTCCGGACCGGGTTCGCCAGCCCGGTCGCGGAACAGATCGTCTCGAACCGGGAACTGCTCGCCGGCACTCCGACGATCCCGTCCGAATCGGTCGGACTGCACCTCTGAGCGGACCCGGCGCGACAAAGCGTAAGAGGCAGGGGTCCTCCGGGAGGACCGCGCGGTTGTGGTCTAGTGGTTAGGACGGTAGCTTCCCAAGCTACCTACTCGGGTTCGAATCCCGACAACCGCATCCCCGCGTCGTCAGGGCAGGGGCGCGGAGCCGGGCGGGGGCGGCGGCGGGGGCGCGGCGTAGCCGGCCGGGAGCAGGTCGGGATCGATCTTGCCCGTCGTCGCGTACCGGTAGAGCGCCGCCCGCAGGATCGCCTCGGCGGCCGTCCCGATGAGCACGAGGATCGCCCCGATCGCGAGCGCGGCGACGATGACGCCGATCCCGAGGTAGAGCGACGTCGCGGTAAGCACCCAGCCGACGATGAGCAGGATGAACGCGAGGAAGATCCCGCCGCCGACGATGAGCGCGACCGCGAAGTTGGAGATCAGCGACCGGCCGAAGCTCGAGATGAACAACTTCCCCGACCGGGTCAACGACTTCCAGGCGCCCTGATGCTCGAAGAGCAGCACCGGGATGATGAAGTAGGTCAAGAGCGCCCACGACGCGCCGGCGACGCCCGCAATGACCAGGCCCCCGACGCCCCGGACTCGGCTCTGGATCGCCTGGATGACGAGCCCCACGGTGGCGGTGAGGGCCGCCCACGCGAGCAACGCGGGGAGGTGCTGCCGGGCGATCCGCCAGCCGTCGGCGGTCGTCGGTTGGCCGCCGTTGAGCTTCAGGGTCGCCGCGCCGACCAGCGCGGCCGTGCCGTAGACGCCGAGGAACGTCATCGCGAAGTACGCGAGCAGGAACAGCACGACCGCGAGCGCCTCGTACCCCGAGGTGAACGTGCCCGTCGCGAGCGGCGGAAGGATGAGGAAGAACATCCCGACCGCGAGGAGCGCGAGCACGCCCAGGATCGCGAGGCCGGCGACCAGCGGGAAGATCAGCAGCGCCCGATCTTGGCGGATCATGCCGAAGGCGTTCTTGGTGAGCTTCCAGGAGTCGGAGAACGTGCCGGGCATGGGTCGACCGACCGCGAAACGCTCCGCTTCTTAAGTCCCGTCGGACGCGGGACCGCTCCTCACCCGGGATTGAGCCAGAACTCGTTGCCGTCCGGGTCGAGGAACTTCGCCACCCAGCCCCACGGCATCTTCTTCGGCGGGACCGAGAACCGGACGCCGTTGCGCTTCAGGCGGGCGCAGGCGCGGCCGAACGGTTCACCGGTCACGAGCAGCAAGATGCCCGTGTTCCCGACTTCGGATTTGGGAGGTTTCTTGCCCGGCCGACCACCCACCTCGCACAAGTGGAAGCGGAACTTCCCGGACTTGTCCCCGACGGTCGTCCAGTGCTCCGGGTCGTCGTCGAAGACCTTGAACCCGAGGGTCTCGACGTACCATTTCGCCGCCTGGTGGCGGTCGGTCACGGCGACCGCGACGGAAACCGGTCTCAACGGCATGGATCTCGCACGACGAGTAGGCCACGCCCTATCTAACGACCTCGACCGGGACGACCGGTCTCAGGTCCCGGCTGCCTGACTCGAACAGGCGACCTGAGGATCTCCACGGGGGCCGCCGGAGGTCCGGCAGTCTCGCCTACAGTCCCCCGCTCTACCACTGAGCTAAGCCGGGACGCCGTGGGGACCGGCGCCCTCTCTCTTAACGCTTTGTCGAGAGTCGCGCGTCGGCGGCCCGGGGGACGGCCGGCTCAGAACGTGCACCGGACCAGGCGGATCGAGGTCCGGTAGTTCCGGAAGAGGAAGGCGATCCCGAGCGCCAACCGCGACGGCCACGGCACGTAGTGCGACCGGAATACCGAGCCCAGGTAGACGCGCTTCACGCGGCCGGAGAGCCGATCGATATCGCCCGGATCGTCGACCGCCCATTTCAGCCGCGCGCCCGAGCGAGCGGTGAGCCGGGCGTTCCCCATGGCGAGCGCGAACGAGTTGAGCACGTCGAAGTCGAACTCCCCGCTCGGGCAGTGATCCACGATCCGTCCGAACAGGGTCGCCACGTCGGTCCGATCCAGGTACTCGAACACGCCGTCGGCGACGACCACCGTCGCGCGGTCGGACGGCAACGTCTCGATCCAGCCGGGATCGGTGATCGCCGACGCGAGCATGTGGTAGCTCCCTCGCTCGTCGTAGAAGGAGCGGCGGGCCTCGATGACGCGGGGAAAATCGACGTCGTACCAGTCGACTCCATCGGGCGGTCGGATCCGCAGGTACCGCGCATCAAGCCCGCAGCCGAGATGGACGACGACCGAGCTCGGGTGGGCGCGGACGAACTCGCGGACCCACTCGTCGAGCTGGCGCGCGCGGACCACGAGCAGGGTCGGCGTGCCCCGGGTGCGGATCCGCTCGTAGTCGAAGTCGACCGCCCGGACGATCTCGTCCGCCTTGGCGTCGCCCAGGATCGGACGGCGGGATCGGTAGTCGAGCGCCTTCGCATAGAGCGGGATGAAAAGCGTCTCCTCGTCGCCGACCAGGTCGAGCTTGCGAGGGGCCGGAGGAGAGGCCATTCGAACCGACCTGGCGGATCCGCGAGTGGGCCCTACCGGGGGTCTTCCAACTGTCGACGGATGCGGGCCGAGACCTCCTCGGGGGTCCCGCGCGCGTCGACCGAGCGCAGGATCCCGCGCTGGCGGTAGAAGCCGAGGAGAGGGGCCGTCTGCTCCGCGTACACCTTCAGCCGGGTCTCGACCGGCCCCGGGTGGTCGTCCGGTCGCTGGACGAGGGCGGTCCCGTCGTTATCGCACCGGCCCTCGACGCGCGGCGGGCGGGTCTCGACGTTATAGACCGTTTGGCACTTCGGGCAGACGCGTCGGCCCGTGAGGCGACGCAGGAGCAGGTCGCCGGGGATCTCGAACGAGAGAACGCGGTCGATCGGCGTGATCCGATCGAGCGCTTCGGCCTGAGCGATGTTCCGGGGGAACCCATCGAGCAGGAAGCCCCGGGTCGCATCGGGCTGTCGGAGGCGTTCGGCCAGGATGCGGAGCACGAGGTCGTCCGGGACCAACCGCCCCGCGGCCATGTGGCCCTCGGCCTCGAGGCCCAACGGAGTGCGGGCCGCGACGGCGGCCCGGAGGAGATCGCCGGTCGAAAGATGCGCGAGATGTTCGGCCTGGGCGAGGAGGGCGGCCTGGGTCCCTTTACCGGCCCCCGGCGGCCCGAGGAAAACGACTCGCCGCACGGGCGGGCCACCCGGGCGCGCCTATTAGGCGTATGCCGCCGGGAACGCGGGACTCGGGCGGACGCGCGTCGCGCCGAAGGCGGGTTCCGAAGTACGAGTGCCTCAGCGGCGCCCGGAGGGCCCGACCCGGCTGCCCCGGAACGGTCGTCCGCGGATCGCGTTCTCGAGGTTCGGAAGGTCACGGCCTTGGACGATCAGCAGCGGGATACCGGCCCGCGCGAGCAGGTCGGCGCCGAACCGGTCGAACAGGAAATTCTGGCCGGCCTCCGTGGTGGTTCCGGCGTGGACCAGGTCGCGGAAGTCCGTCCAGGAGACCCGATCCAGCACCGGAGCGTCCGGATCGGTGCGAGGGTCCCGCGCGTGGACCCCGGCGACGTCTGTGGCGTTGACCAGCCGAGCGGCCCGGGTCCGTACCGCAAGCAGCGCCGCCACGCCGTCGGTGGTGTGACCGGGCTCGGTGCCTCCCAGGAAGACGAGGGGGGCATGCCGCAGCTCCGCGACCGCTTCGGCGACCGTCGTCGCGGGTCGCGTCGGCGTGGGCGGCCCCGCATGGGCGGCGAGCAGCCGCGCGTGGAGGCGCGTCACGTCGATCCCGATCTCGTCGAGCTCGACCTCGGTCAGGCCGAGCGCCCGTCCGAGCCGGATGTACTCCCGCGCGGTCCGTCCGCCGCCGACCGTGACCAGGAGGGGGAGGTCGTCCGAGATCCGGCGCAGGCGGGCGAGGAGCTCGTTCAGGTAGCGCGCGTCGTCCTCGCCCGTGAGGAGGACCGACCCGCCGATCGAGACCACGACCGGGGCGGCCACCGGCGTTTTGGCCCGAGGCATCCTCGAAGGTGAGGGCCCCGAGCCTAAGGCTTGCGCGCTCGCCGGCCGACGCGCTCAATAGCCGGTCCGCTTGCCGGAGGCCGTGGCGGGAGCGGCGGACGCGGCGAAGCTCGCGGCCGCCCGGCACGCCGTCGAGCGGTACGTCCGCCCGGGGATGCGGATCGCCCTGGGCACGGGATCGACCGCGTCCTACGCGGTCCAGGTGCTCGCCGAACGGTTCGGCTCGAACCCCCCCGATTGCGTCGCGACCTCGCGCGCGACGGAGGAGCTCGCCGCCCGCCTGAAGTTCCCGGTCCGCCCGCTGCGCGGCGACGACCGCTTCGACCTCATGCTGGACGGTGCCGACGAGGTCGATCCGGCGCTGGACCTCACGAAAGGGGGCGGCGGGGCCCTGCTCCGCGAGAAGCTCCTGGCCCGCCTCTCGGAGGAGATCATCATCCTCGTCGATCCCTCGAAGCTCGTGCAGGCCCTGGGGGAGCGGGCCCCGATACCGGTCGAGGTCGTCCCGTTCGCGCGTCCCGTCCTGGAGCGAGAGATCACGGCGTTGGAGTACCGTCCGAAACTCCGGACCGGACCGGACGGCGGGGTGTACCATACGGACAACGGGAACGAGATCCTCGACCTCGCCCCGGCGCGCCCGCTCGAGGAACCGGACGAGGCGGACGCGACGCTGCACCACCTCGTCGGGGTCGTGGAGACCGGCATCTTCGTCGAGCTGGCCGACCGCGTCGTCGTCGGGAAGCCGGACGGGACCGTCGAGGAGCGGGGACGGCCCCTCGCCCGCACGCACTGAGCCCGGGCGCGCGCGCTCCTCGGAGCCGTTAAACGCCCTCGCCGGTGCGGTGGGACACACCGCGCCCCTCGGGGCGGGAGGTAACGATGCAGGGCAAGTACATCCGGACGCGGGTCGAGGACCACGTCGGGCACATCGAGATCGGCAAGCCGAAGGCGAACACCTACGACCTCGACATGATGCACGAGATCGACCAGGCCGTCGAGGAGCTGCGGTTCGACGACGCCGCGCGCGTGATCGTGCTCGAGAGCACCGTCCCCGGCTTCTTCAGCGCCGGCGCGGACATCGAGATGCTGAAGAAGAGCCTCCCCGACTTCAAGGCGATGTTCTGCCTCCACTGCCAGGAGACGCTCGACAAGTTCGCGAAGACGCCGAAGGTCGTCCTCGCGTCGATCAACGGCCACTGCGTCGGCGGCGGGCTCGAGATCGCGCTGTCGTGCGATCTGCGCATGATGGCGAAGGACTCGGGCAAGATCGGGCTCCCCGAGGTCACGCTCGGCGTCCTCCCCGGCACCGGGGGGACGCAGCGCCTGCCCCGTCTCGTCGGCGCGTCGCGCGCGCTCGACATGATGATCACGGGCAAGCTCCTCACGCCCGACGAGGCGCTCGCGATCGGGCTCGTGAACTACGTCTATCCGGCCGAGTCGTTCGCGAAGGACGTCCACGCGTACGCGACCGCGCTCGCGCACGGCCCGTCGCGCGCGGTGAGCCTCATCAAGCGCTCGGTCGTGGAAGGGATCGAGATGCCCCTCACGGCCGGCCTCGCGCTCGAGCGCGAACTGCAGAACCGGCTCTTCATCACCGAGGACGCGAAGGAGGGCCTGAGCGCCTTCACCGAGAAGCGGAAGCCCGCGTTCAAGGGCCGCTAGGACCCGGCTTCATTACCTAGTGTCCACCTACGAGGAGTGGCGATCGACCATGCCCGACGCGGCGAAGAGCCTGAAGGACGGCGGCACGATCGTACCGGTCCGCGAGATCCTCTGGGGCTCGGCGGCCGGGGCGCACAAGTACGAGACCGCGCAGGAGCTCCCCGAGGATATGCGCAAGCTCATCGTGAAGCTCATGGTCGTGCAGGCGGACACCGAGTTCGCCTCGATCCAGCAGCACCGGCCGTGGCTCGACCAGGCCCCGACGCTCGAGGACCGATGGATCGAGTCCCGGATCGTCGCGGACGAGGCGCGGCACGGGCTCCAGGCGTGCCGGATCCTCCGCGACTTCGGCGAGGAGGGGCAGAAGTACATCGACGAGCTCCTCGCGAAGCGCGAGGGCGAGCACAAGCTCGACGCGTTCAACATGAAGTTCGACCGCTGGAGCGACGTCGGCGCGTTCACGTGCCTCGTCGACCGGGTCGGCGTTTACCAGCTCCGCGCGTTCCAGGAGTGCTCCTACGGTCCGCTCGCGCGGGCGATGCCGCTGATGCTGAGCGAGGAACAGCTCCACCTCAACTTCGGGGCGAGCGTGCTGCGCCGAATGAGCCAGGACGGCGAGCGGTACTACGGATCCCGCGACGAGGCCCAGGCGGCCGTCCGCAAGTGGTACCCCCGCGCGCTCGACATGTTCGGCCACTCGAACTCCGACACGAGCCGCCGGGCGATCGAGTACGGGCTCAAGCGCTGGACGAACGAGGAGGCGCGGGGCCGGTTCATCGAA
This sequence comes from Thermoplasmata archaeon, assembly GCA_030039865.1. Lineage (GTDB taxonomy): Archaea > Thermoplasmatota > Thermoplasmata > Lutacidiplasmatales > UBA184 > Lutacidiplasma. The sequence continues at coordinate 9,047 of JASHUS010000097.1, read as the reverse complement.
GAGGTCCGCGGATTGCTCGCGCCGTACGGCCTGGAGCTCCCGCCGGCCGAGTTCGACCGGCACGTGATGTGATCCGCGAGCCCCCGCGGGACGGCGCGACGTAAAGTCCCTAGGGGATCCGCCGGCTTCCGGGACCGGGGCGCAGCACGAGCGTCCGCTCGATGCCCGGGAGTCCGGCGATCCGCCGGCGTACCCGCGGCAGGTGTCGGTCGAGCGTGAAGACGTGCACGTGCGCGCCGGCGTCGTGGGTGTACGCGGCGAGCGGTCGGCCCGCCTCCCGGTTGAGCGCCCGCACCTCGCCGAGGACCGCGCGCGACGTCGCCGTGAGGTAGTCGAGCGTCGGACGCGTCGTCTCGCAGACCTCCCGGAAGCTGTCGCACTCCTCCATGACCAGCGGAAAGAGCCGGTCCGCGTCCCGATCGCCGATCGCCCGACGCATGCCCGCGAGACGCGCCGGGACCTCCCGCTGCCGCCGGGCGAACGCGGGGCTCGTCGCCACGGACTGTTGCATCGCATCCGCGCTGCGGACCTCCTTGACCGGTGCGCCCTCGACCAGCACGACCAGGTCGACCAGGGCGGGCCAGTGGCGGGGCGGGTAGAGGGGCCGGGCGTAGCAGTCCCGCCCGTCGGGCCGGCGGCCGGCCCGCCATTCGACGAACCCTCCGTAGATCGACCGGGATGCGCTCCCGGAACCGTACCGGGCGAGCTGGGAGAGCGCGCGGTCGGACAGGCGCAGTCCGGCGGCCGCGCTCGCCGCGCCGGCGAGCGCGGCGAAACCGCTCGCGCTCGACGCGAGACCGCTCGCGGTCGGGAAGTTGTTCGCCGACCGGACCTCGGCCCAATCGGAGCGCTGCGCCATCGTGCGCACGCGGTCCAGGAACCGTACGACTCCGTCGCGGGGGCCGCCCGAGGCTTCCTCGCCGTTCAGGACGACCGCATCGTCGTCGAGGTCGGAGTCGAAGCGCACCGACGTCCGCGAGCGCATCCGTTCGAGCGTGACGGACAGCGAGGAGTTGTACGGCAGGGCGAGCGCCCGATCGCGTACTCCCCAGTACTTCACGAGCGCGATGTTCGGCGGCGCTTCGTACGTCGCCGTTCGGTTCGTCGTGCGCGCCATGCGGGCCGATTCGCCACGGCCGCGCGCACTACTTATCCGCCACGACCGCTCGGGAGACCGTGGCGCCCGCGCCCCCGGAGGACGAGCCGCGCCCGGTGCCCCCGACGCCGGACCTTCTGCGGGCCGCCCGCCACGGGTTCCATCACGAGGTCGGCTTCCAGATCGACGCCGAGCGAAGCGGGAGTGGCGTCGTCACGGTCACCGGGCGGGTCGAGGCGCGCCACCTGAACATCAACCAGGTCGTTCACGGCGGCGTGTACGCGACCGTCCTCGACACCGCGATGGGAGCCGCGGTCGTCTCGCTCCTCCGCGAAGGCGAGACGACGGCGACGACGTCGCTCTACGTCGAGTTCCTCCGGGCCGCGCGCGAGGGCGACCGGATCACGGCGCGGGGCGAGGTCCTGCGTCGAGGTCGCCATATCGCGTTCGCCGAGGGGAACCTCTTCGACGACGCCGGGCGTCGGCTGAGCCAGGCGCGCGGCACGTGGTACATCTGGTCGCGCGAGGGCGAGGGGCCGTCGACCGTGCCCCGATCGGCCGAGCGGCACTAGCCGGCGAGCCGCGCCACGAGCCGCTCGTGGATTTCGAGCTGCTCGAGCCCTTTCGCGATCCCGCGGGTGGCCTCGGGATACGGGTGCTCGCGGAAGTACCGATGCGTGGCCGCCGCGCGCCCGAGGCCCGTGAGGGGGATCGTGCCTTCGAGCGTCAGGGAGAGGAGGCCCGACCCGCGGAACGTCTGGTCGAGCTTGGGGAGGTTCTCCTCCAACCAGGGGCCCACGAGCGGTCGCCCGACCGGGTTCATCGCCGTGTTCCGAAGGACGAGGAAGATGTGGCCGCGGTTGAGTCCGCCCGCGCGAACGAGGTCGAGCGTCTCCTGGATCCGAGCGACCTCGTCGCTCCACGCGAGTCCCACCTCGAGGCGGGTCGACTCGCCCTCGGGCGGATGGCGGGCGAAGCGCTCGGCGATCTCCCGATAGCCGGCGTCGCCCCCGGTCCGGGCGCGCGCGATCGCGACCGCCCAGCGGAGGTCGGGGTCGAGACGATCCCAATCGGCGAAGCGGGTCGCGATCTCCCGCGCGAACTCGGGATCGGCCCGGACCCGGGCCTGCAGGACGCGCTCGCGCGTGATGCCGATCGATGCGGGATCGTCCGCCCGCCGGTCGAGCCCGATGAGATCGGTGAGCTCTCGGAGGTACCATCGGGCGAGAACGCCCGGCGGACTCGCGGCCGGGAGCACGTCCGCGAAGTCGGACAGGCTCTCCACGAGTTCTTCGACGATGAGGCGATCCCGCGTGACGCCGATCGCTCGCACCGCGCGCTCATACGTCGTCCAGTCGACGTCGCCCGACGTCACGAGGGCGGCGAGGTCCGCGAGCAGGATCCACCGATCCGCCGCCGGACGTCCCGGCAGGGCCGCGAGCAGGCGAGCCCCGAGCGCCTCGTCGTACCGGGTCCGGAAGAATCCGACCGCCCCGGGATTCAGGTGGACCGTCGCCCCGGCGGGGAGGGGGACCGTCCGTTCGTGCGTGGTGAACAGGAGGCGCTCGAGCTTGCCGTCGACGTCGAGGCGTAGCGGGATCGGCCAGGGCGGTCCGTCTCTCGGTCCGGTCACCGAGAAGCGCTCCTGGGTCAGATGGAGTCCGCCCGGCACGAGCTCCGCGCGCACGAGCGGGTGGCCGGGCCGCTCGATCCACGGGCCGATCACCGCCGCGACGTCCGTGCCCGTCTTCGCGCCCAGCGCCGCCCAGAGGTCCTCCGTCCGCGCGTTGCCGAACTTGAAGCGCTTCAGGTAGTCCGTGACCCCGGCCCGGAACTCGGCGTCGCCGAGATAGGCATCCAGCATCCGCAATAGGCTCGCACCCTTGCCGTAGGCGATCGCGTCGGTCGTCTCGCTGATCGCCTCGGGCCGGTCGATCGGGTTGCGGACCGGATGGGTCGCGGTCAGCGCATCGTCCTGGAGCGCGGCGCCCATCCCCCACGGGCGCATGATGAAGTCGACGAACGATTCGTAGGCGGGCTCGAGCTGGTCGGTGATCTTCGCTTCGAGGAACGTCGCGAAGCTCTCGTTGAGCCAGAGCTCGCTGAAGTTGGCCATCGTGACGAGGTTGCCGAACCACTGGTGCGCGATCTCGTGGCAGACGGTCTCGAAGACGTCGGACCGCGCGAACGAGGCCGACGACGGCTCGACGAGGAGACGCACGTCCCGGAAGCTCATCGCCCCCCAGTTCTCCATCGCGCCGAACGCGTGCTCGCTGACGGCGATCATGTCGAGCTTCGGAAGCGGGTACGGGATGTCGTAGTACGATTCGTAGGCTCGGAGGATCCGCGCGCCCGCGTCGGCGGCGAACTGGCCCGACGCCGCGCGCCCCGGCGGCGTCAGGACCCGGACCGTCACGCGGCCCGCGCTCGCCTCCACGCGGTCGAAGGCGCCCATCGCGAGGTAGAGCAGGTACGTGGACATCGGCGGGGTCGGCGCGAACGACCAGAGGCGATGCCCGTCGACGGAGCGGATCGTCGCGGGCGGGGTGTTCGACACGACCTCGAGGCTCGCGGGCGCCCGCACGGTGAGCCGGAACGGGGCCTTCGCGTCCGGTCGATCGACGCACGGAAAGATGCGGCGCGCCGAGATCGGTTCGCACTGGGTCGTCAGCACGTAGCCTTCCCCGTGGCGGCACCGGTAGAGGCCCGTCATGCGGGCGGGATCGACGCGGCCGCCGAACTCGAGCCGCACGGTCGCGGTCCCCTCGGTACGCAGGGGGATGCCGAGGCGATGGCGCTCCGCGTCGACGTCGAACGAGCAGGTCTCGCCGTTCTCCTGGACCGAGCGGATGTCGAGGTCCTCCGCGTCGAGCTCGAGACGGGCCGGTCCCGCCCCCACGTCGACCTCGACCGCCCCCTCCCAGCGGAGCGCCTCCGGGTCGACGTCCAGGTGGAGCCGATACTCGGAGATCGTCGTCCGACTCCCGTCGCGCACCCGAACGCCTCAGGATCCGCCGGGACGCCCCCGGCGGGCGGTCCGACCGAGACCCTTCGCTCCTCAAAATCCTTCGGCGGGCGATGCGGCCGCGCGGTCCGGACGACGTGCGAACCAATCTTAAATATCAAGCGGGAGTCGGTCCACTCGGCTGACGGCCATAGCGGTGGGGAAACACCCGGTCCCATTCCGAACCCGGAAGTTAAGCCCACTGGCGTTCCGCGCGGTACTGAAGTGCGCGAGCCTACGGGAAACGCGGAAAGCTGTCAGCCTCTCGGATTTTCTGAGCCGGGTCCGGCCGGCAAGCTAAAGGCGGGTGCGCGGTCGCCCGCCCGATGATACTCGGCGCCCACGTCGGGATCGCCGCCGGACTGGACGAAGCGGCCCACCAGGCGCGCCGCATCGGGTGCGACTCGATCCAGATCTTCTCGAAGAGCCCCCAGATGTGGGCGGGACCGCCGATCGCCCCGGACGCGGCGGCGGCGTTCCGCGCCGCACGGTCGGAGGAGCATCTCCGCGCGAGCGCGGTGCATCACGGTTACCTCCTCAACCTCGCCTCGCCGAAGCGCCTCATGATGAAGCGCTCGCGACAGGCCTTCCTCGACGAGATCCAGCGCGCCGAGCTTCTCGGGGTCGACGCGCTGATCTTCCATCCGGGCGCCCACCTGGGATCGGGCGTCGAGGCGGGGATCCGACTCATCGCGGACGGGGTCTCCGAGACGCTGGCGAAGGTGCCGGACGGAAAGGTCCGGCTCCTGCTCGAGAACGCCGCCGGTCAGGGGACGACGATCGGCTCGAGATTCGAGGAGCTCGCCTTGGCCCTCGAGCTGATCGGGGCGCCCGAGCGGACCGGGGTCACGCTCGACACCTGCCACCTCTTCGCCGCCGGCTTCGACTTCCGGACGGACGAGGGGTACGGCCGGCTTCTCGACGACATCGAGCGCACGTTCGGACGAGCCCGCGTGCGCGCGTTCCACCTCAACGACGCCCTCGCCCCGCTCGGCTCGCACCGCGACCGGCACCAGAACATCGGCAAGGGCGAGATCGGCACGGAAGGGTTCCGCCATCTCGTCGCGGACCCACGGTGGAACGACGTGCCGGGGTATCTCGAGACGCCGCTCGACGAGCACGGCTACGACCGGTACGTGGAGGACCTGGCGACCTTGCGGTCGCTGCTCGGAGCCGCCGTCGAGCCGGCCGGTGCGCGCCCGGCTTCCCGCCGGGCCGCCAAGCCGTCTGGAACGGTCAAATAGCGCACCCCTCCTCGGCGCGGCGCGCATGGGGGACGATCAGGCCGGTCCACCGGACGCTCGCCGCGACCGGAGGCGGACCGGATCATGACCTCCCCCGTACGGTCGGAGAGCCTCCTCGACGCCTACGGGCAGACCTTGCTCGAGCTCGGCGAACAGAATCCCGCGATCGTCGTCTTCAACGCCCACCCCGCCGCGCCGACCGGCGCCGAGCCGTTCGGTCGGAAGTTCCCGGAACGATTCCACTCCGCCGTCGGCTCGCCGTCGGAGATGATGGCGCGAGCCGCCGAACGGGCGACCGACGGAGGGACGGCCTTCGCCAGCGCGTCCGCGATCCTCGCGGCGGGCGACGCGTACCTCGCGGTCCGCCAGTCCGTCTGCGCTCGCCGGGCGAACGTGAAGATCGTGGCGAACCACGGCGGTCCGATCGATCCCGACCCCGACGGGGTCCGTCCCTTCGTGGAGGACGTCGCGCTCATGCGCGGCCTGCCCGGGATGACGGTCGTCGTGCCCGCCGATGCGCCGACGACGCGCAGTGCGATCCGAGCGATCGCCGATCGGACGGGACCGGCGTACGTTCGCCTCAGCCGCGCGGACCTTCCGACGGTGACCGACGGACGGTTCGCGATCGGCAAGGCCGCCGAGCTGCGGACCGGCGACGACCTCACGATCGTGGCGGTGGGCGGGATGCTCGCGCGCGGGCTCGAGGTGGCCGAGGAGCTCGGCCGGTCGGGCCTCTCCGTACGGCTGCTCGACTTCGCGTCCGTCAAGCCGTTCGACGAGCCCGCGCTCCTCCGGGCGGCGCGCGACACCGGGGCGATCCTGGTCCTCGAGGAGCAGTCGGTGTTGACCGGCGTCGGGGCGATCGTCGCATCGACCACGTCCGAGAACTATCCGGTCCCGGTCCGCCGTATCGGGGTCCCCGACCTCTTCGGCGACACCGCCGATCCGTCGTCCCTCCTCGATCGGTATGGCATGTCGATCGACCGCATCCGGGACGAGGCGTGGGAGCTCCTGCGGGCACGCGGTAAAGTTCAGTAGCCCGAAGGATTGGGAGGCCGGAGTACCATGGAGCTCTTCCTCGATACCGCGAGCCTGACCGAGATCCGTACGATGTGGGACATCGGCATCCTCGACGGGGTCACGACGAACCCGACGCTCGTCTCGAAGGAGGGACGGAAGTTCGAGGACATCATCCGCGACATCTGCGCGCTCGGCGTGCCGTCGGTCTCCGCCGAGGTCGTCGCCACCGACGTGAACGGGATGCTGGCCGAGGGCCGGCGGCTCCGGCAGATCCACTCGTCGGTCTACGTCAAGTGCCCCATGACCCCGGCGGGCCTGACGGCGACGAAGATCCTCGCGAAGGAGGGCACGCGCGTGAACATGACGCTCGTGTTCAGCGCCAACCAGGCCCTCCTCGCGGCGAAGGTCGGGGCCGCGTACGTCAGCCCGTTCATCGGCCGTCTCGACGACCAGGGCCAGGACGGCATCGAGCTCGTCCGCGACATCGTGACGATTTACCGCAACTACCGCGTCCCGACGAAGGTGCTCGTCGCGAGCGTGCGCCACCCCGTCCACGTCCTCGAGGCCGCGAAGATCGGGGCGGACATCGCGACGATGCCGTACGCGGTCATGGAGAAGCTCTCCGCGCACCCGCTCACCGACATCGGCCTCGCCCGGTTCCTGAAAGACTGGGAGAAGGTCCCGAAGTAGGCACCGCGAACGGCCGTGACGGACGAACCCCTGCTCGAGAAGTACCTGCGGCTGACGCACGAGGCGCTCGACCGTCTGCGTGTCGCGGCGCCCGAGCGGTCGTATCTGCGCGGCGCTTCGGACGACTTCGTGTCGATGGCGCGGGCCTACCTCTCCGACGCGGAGCACTTCCGGGATCGCGGGGACCGCGAGCGCGCGCTGGCGGCCGCGAGCTACGCGCACGGATGGATCGACGCCGGGGTGCGCCTCGGACTCTTGGACGGAGGGAGCGACGACGCCCGCTTCACCCTCTTCCGGTAGCGCCGGGCGCGCCGTGTCGCCCGGCGTGTCGGACTCGGTGCTCGCGACGATCGAGGCCCATCTGCGGCAGCGCGAGCTCCGGCGGGAGGATCTCTATCAGCGCGCGCGGCGGCTGCGCCGCCTGTCGCAGGGCACGATGACCCGCTTGCATACCGAAGGCTCGGCCGCGCCCGACCTCGCCGAGATCCGACGCGGTGTCGTCGAGCTCTCCGATTGGCTCCGTCGGGAGGGGCGGGGCGACGAGCCGCTCGCGCTCGACGCCTTCCAGGAGGCCGTGGAGGCGATGCTGCTCGGCGCGATCGCGGTCGGCGACCCGCTCCCGGGCCCGGCCGATCTCGGGGTCGATCCCGAACCGTACCTGCTCGGCCTCGGGGACGTCGTCGGCGAGGTGCGCCGCCGCGTCTTGGATCGGCTGGGCCGGGACGATATCGCCGGTGCGGAAGCGGAGCTCGCCCTGATGGAGCGGCTGACCCGGGCCCTCCTGCGATTCGACACGACCCGGGCGATCGTCCCGTTGAAGCCCAAGCAGGATTCCGCTCGCACGCTCCTCGAGCGAACGCGCGGCGAAGTGGTCATGGCCCGGGTGCTCTCGCGCGCCCGGACGACCAACGGCTCGCCGGGTGCGGCCCCGTGAGCGGCGCCCCGCGCCGGACGATCGGCGTCATCGGTGGCTCGGGCATCACGACCATCTTCGGCGGCACGCCGTCGCGACCGCACCGGATCTCGACGCCCTGGGGCGCCCCGTCCGGCCCGATCGAGGAAGGCGAGGTGGGCGGCGTGCGGGTCCTCTTCGTGCCACGGCACGGCGCCGGCCACACGATCCCGCCGCACCGGATCAACTACCGGGCGAACATCGACGCGCTCCGATCGCTCGGCGCCGAGGCGATCGTCACCGTCAGCTCGGTCGGCTCGCTCAAGGAGGACCTGCCGCCCGGGACGTTCGTGCTGCCGGACCAGTTCGTGGACTTCACGAAGCAGCGGCCCACGACCTTCTTCGACGGCGGCCGGGTCTACCACGTCTCGCTCGCCGACCCGTTCTGCCCGGACCTCACGCGGACCGCGATCGACGTCGGGCGCGGCTCGGGCGTCCCGTTCGTCTCGGGGAAGACGTACGTCTGCATCGAAGGGCCGCGCTTCAGCACCCGCGCCGAATCGAAGTTTTTCCGCACGTTCGCGGACGTGATCGGGATGACGCTCGTGCCCGAGGTGACGCTCGCGCGGGAGCGGGGGATCTGCTACCTCTGCCTCGCGATGGTCACCGACTTCGACGTCTGGGCCGAGCGGCCGGTGGAGCTCAAGGAGATCTTGGAGACGATGCAGCGGAACTCCGAGCGGATGACGCGCTGGCTCGCGTCGCTGCTGCCGAGGCTCGCGACCCCGCCGACGTGCGCCTGCGCGCACGCGCTCGACGAAGCCGGGGTCTAGACCCGGTCCGGGCGCCTACCGCGCGACGCCGCGCCGGACCGTGATCGGGATCCGGCTCGCCGCGAACTCGCGCTCGGCGATCTCGACCGGATCGACGAGCGACGGCGGGATGTCGATGAGGATCGGAGCACCGAGCGAGATCTGGAGGGCGCGGGCGCCGAGGATCCGCGCGCGCTCGAAGCGCGTGTACTGTTCGGGGCCGAGGGGATGGGACGCCGAGCGACCGGACACGCTTTCGTTCCCCAAGGCCGCCAGCGCCGAAGCGGCC
>JASHUS010000096.1 GCA_030039865.1 Thermoplasmata archaeon | reverse complement strand
GAGCTCGAGCTGGATCCGCTTCACGGTCGAGCTCGCGGCCTCCATGATCCGCTTGCCGGTCGCGGTGTCGCCGGTGAGGCCGACCATGTCGACCTTCGCGTTGCGCGACAGCTCGTCCCCGACCTCGGCGCCGGGGCCGGTGATGACGTTCAGCACCCCGGGCGGGAGGCCGGCGTCCTGGAACGCCCGGCCGAGCTCGAGGGTCGTGATCGGGGTGTAGCTCGCCGGCTTCAGGATGACCGTGTTCCCGACGATGAGCGCCGGGGCGGCCTTCCAGACCGCCATCATGATCGGGTAGTTCCACGGCGTGATCGACGCGACGACCCCGACCGGCTCGCGCCGGAAGATCGTCGTGCCGTCGCCGGTGAACTCGCCCGGGTTCTTCGCCTCGAGCGTGCGGCCGGCGCCCGCGTAGAAGATGATGTTGTCGACGCTGAACGGGAGGTCCGCGTCCGCGGCCTGCTTGATCGTCTTGCCCTGGTTCCGGCTCTCGAGCTCGGCGATCTCGGGAAGACGCTGCTGGAGGAGCTGGGCCGCCTTCAGGAACACCTCGGACCGGGCTCGCGGCGCGAGGCGGGGCCACGGTCCCTTGTCGAAGGCCTCCCGGGCCGCATCGATGGCCCTCTTGGCGTCCTCGCGGCCCGACTTCGGTACGGTTCCAAGCGAGGATCGATCGAACGGGCTCGCGACCGGCATCGTCGCCTGGCTCGACGCCGCGACCCACTCTCCCCCGATCAGCATCGTCCGTTCCATCGCTCTTCCCCACGCGGCTCACGTGGGCCGCACTAAAGAATTTGACCGGCGTCCCAGCGGGGCCTGATTCGCGGATTTCGCCATACAATGCCCAAGGCTGACTCGGCGATAGAACGACCCGACGCGTGCGTTCGGCCGAACCCTTTCATTGTGCGGGGATTCCGCCGGACTTCGTAGTTTGACGAAAACTGCGGAATCTCGTTGTGGGCTCATGAAATAGATTGACGCTATTCCGGCATCTGGAGGGCGAATTGTCGTAAACACCCTCAGATGCGAGCTGCAGGTCAAAAGTTTTCGGCCCGAGCTTTCACGAGTGGTTCTGTCCCCGGACGGACCGCCGCGCTGGCGACATTCCTGATGGCCGTGGGCATGGTGCTCTTGTTTCTGGGGTCGGCCGTGGCCCCGTCAACGGCCGCTTCGGCCTCCGCGAACCCATCCCCGGCGAGCGTGACGCAATCAGCCCCCGGTTCGACTTCCTCGGGCGCCGCAATCACGTCGGACGATTCCAGCGGCTCTCACCCCGTGCTCGTATCCGTCTGGCCCCACTTTCTCGCGCCCTGGTCCTCAGCTCCCCAGTATCGTACGCTCGTCTTGAACGGCTCGGACTTGGCTCAAGTATCCCGAGTGAACATCGGAGCGACCGGCGTAGCGTGCCCTTCCGCCGCCTGCGTGGTCGGCCCCGACAGCATCTCGGTCGAGGTTCCCTCTTCGATTCCCCCTGGGTTCGAGAACGTAACCGCGATCACCGCCAGCGGGGGGGTCCTTCCCGGTCGACCGTGCTGGCCGGACTCATGTGCCTCCTCCACGACCATCGGGATACTCCCGACACCGGGCACGTACGGATCGTCCGACAACCCGAGCTACTGCGCTCCAATCAGTCCAGGTGCACTCGGGGAGTCGTCTGGGCTCGAGGACGATATCAACGGTGACAACTACGACGGGCAGCTGAATTTCAACGGGGGGGTCGAGCTGACTCCCACGTTCACCGTGTGCCTAGTGACCACGAGCGATTTCGCGCCCCTGTGGTTGAATTTCACTGAGTCATTCCAGGAAACCGCGTCGGCTTCCATCTCGGCGAGCGGCGAGTTCACGTACTCGAATCTGGACGACCCGTACGATCTTCTCGGGCCGTCGTTCGATGGCGTGCTCTGCGCTTCTTTCGTCTGCTTCACGGTGGAAACTTCGATCGCACTGGAAATCCAGGCCTCGCTGACGGCGTCCGCGTCGATCGGGTTCTCGCAAGGGGCCGAGGCCTCCATCTCCCAGAACTACTCGTTCGCATCGTCGCAATGGTACAAGGGCCAGCTTACGACATCGTGCACCACGGGCACCGAGGCCTCCGGATGCGCCAGTTTCAACGGCGGGGCTTCAATCATGGGTTCCCTTCTGCTCCGGCTGGGGCCGGAGATCGACATCGACGCCTACGGGGTCGCGGGCGTGACGATCTACCCCTACGCCGAACTCAACGTTGTGGGAGGCTACTCCACGAGCGGCGGCCCTTCCGACGGGGACTGTGGAGGCCAAGCCCTCGGGTTCAGTTCCGCCGCACCGGCGGCTCCCTGGGTTGCGGCGTGCGTATCCGTCGGTCTCGAGGTGGGTGCGAATGTGTTTGGCACGATCCTCGCAGACTTCGACCTGACGCTGTACGGGACGGCCCTCGGTGCCTCGGTCATGATCTGTGACGAGTCGCAGAGCAATTCGTGTATCTCGACGATCGACATTCCGGCGGGGACGTCGAATACGTTAGTCGCGTACTCCGCGTATCCGGCGGTCACGTACACCTGGACTTCGCCGTGCTGGGACACGAGTCAAACGGGCCAGACGATCTCCGTCACCGCTCCGTCGGGAGCTGGCGAGTCCTGTGTAATCACGCTCAGCACGGGCCTTCTGCTCTCGATTCCCCAAATCGATCTGACGGAGGAGCAAGCGACCGTCGTCGCGACCACTCCGACGTACTACGCTGTCCAGTTCGAGGAAACGGGGCTGACTTCGGGCACCAGCTGGGACATGACGCTGGAGGGCACGACCCTCTCGTCGCAAGCAGGGACTCTCACATTCTCGGAGCCCACCGGCACCTACAGTTTCACAACCGGTTCGGTGACCGGCTACTCCGATTCCCCGTCGAGTGGAAGCGTGGCGGTCAGTAGCTCGAATCCGACACCGATCCAGATCACGTACACCGAAATTCCGTCGAGCGTCACGGTGGCGTTCGATGAATCTGGGCTCGCGTCGGGTCAGACTTGGACGGTAAGCTTCGCCGGTCAGCCGGCAGTGGACGTGACGGGGACTTCGACCTCCTTCACCGTCGCTCCATCCAACTACGCGTACTCGATCGGG
>JASHUS010000095.1 GCA_030039865.1 Thermoplasmata archaeon | reverse complement strand
GGCCGCGGGCGCACGCGACCGGCGATTCTTCAAGAGGCCTCGGGTTCTCCCCCGGACCGATCGGTATGGCCGGCTACTCCAGCTCGAGCGGATCGTCCGCGGGGCCCGGCGACGCGCAGCGCAACCAACGCTACGTCTACCTCGTCGGCCGGCTCAACAATCGCCAGATGACGATGGAGGAGGCGACCGAGCTCTTCGGGATCATGCAAGGCATGCTCCGCCAGAGCGAGGCGGCCCGCCTCGCGATGTTGCGGGCCACGCCCCCTCCACCTCCCGTGGGCGAGAAGCCGCGGGCGCCTCCCCCACCGGCGATGGCGTCCGCCGGCGACGACTTCTTCCTCATGGGTCTGCTCGCGATGGGAGCGGGCGCCGGCTTCCTCGCGGCGATGTCGAAGCGGATCCAGGACGCCACGCCTCCGAGTCCGGCGGCCCGGCCCACGAAGTCGAGCTCCGGCTCCCCGCCCGCGTGATGGGTACGGGCGCATGCCGGCCGACCACTTCGTCTTCGCCCACCTCGCCGACGCGCACGTGGGGGCGTGGCCGCGGGACCCGGCCGTGCGCTCGGCGCTGCGGACCAGCCTCCTCACCGCGCTGGACGTCGTGGAGTCCCGCGGCGCCGAGTTCCTGCTGATCTCGGGCGACCTCTTCCACACGCCCGTGCCCGACCCCGCCGAGGTGGCCCCCGTCGCCGCCGCCCTCCGACGGCTCGTCGACCACGGCCGACGGATCTACGTGATCTACGGTTCGCACGACTACGTGGCGCACCGGACGAGCTGGCTGGACGTCCTCGCCGAGACCGGCGTCTTCCTCAAGGTCGCCCCCGAGGCGGTCCGGGCCGAGGGGACCCGCTGGACGCTGCCGTTCCTCCTGGACGAACCCACTGGGGCGCGGATCGCCGGCATCTCGGGCCGCACGCACGGTCTCGACCGGGACTACTTCCGCGCCGTCGACGCCGAGGCGTTCCGTCTCGAGCCGGGGTTCAAGATCTTTCAGTTCCACGCGGCCGTCGAAGAGTACCTGCCGACTTCGCTGCGGGCCCACATCCACGGGATCCGCGTCGACGACCTCCCCGCCGGCTGCGACTACTACGCGGGCGGGCACATCCACTCCACGTACGAAGGCGAGGGTCCCGGGGGCGGTCTCCTCATCAATCCCGGGGCGGTCTTCGGCACCAGCCGTACCGACCTCGAGAACGGTGTCGCGGGACGGACCCACCAGGGGGTCGTGATCGTCGAAGTATCCGGTGGAGTCCCCCGGGCCGAGTTCGTCGATACCGCGCCGCGCGACGCGGTCCGCCTCGTCGACATCGACGTCTCGGGGAAGACGTCCGAGGAGGCTCGCTCGGAGCTCCGAGTCCAGCTCGAGCGCGCGGCGACGCCCGGCACGCTCGTCTTCCCGCGGGTCCACGGCGAGCTCGCCGAGGGCGGGGCGGCGGGCCTCGCGCTCCCGGAGGTCGCCCGTTCGATCGGGCCCCGTGCCGGGTCGATCCACTGGGACGTCCGCGACCTCGTCCCCGCCCGTTCGGAGCGGGTCGAGTCCACCGAGGGGGACGTCGAGGCGGCCGCGATCGACCGCCTGCTCGCGGACGAGGAACCGGGCCGGCCGTGGCCACCCGGGGCGGACGGGGCCCGCAAGGTCCGGGAGCTCCTGCACGAGCTCGGGCTCCCGTCGAGCGAGGGGGAGTCCCGCCAGGACTACGCCAGCGCCCGCGTCGCCGCCGCGCGACGCGTCCTCGAAGTTCGCGGCGGGGAGTGAGCGCGACCGCCATGCAGCTACGGCGGGTACGCGTCCGCCACATCCGGTCGTACGAAGCCGGGGAGGTCTCGTTCCCGCCGGGCACGACCCTGATCGCGGGCGACGTCGGGGCCGGGAAGACGAGCCTCCTCTACGCGATCGAGATGGCGCTCTTCGGGGCCGCCGAGGTCGACGCGGCCTACCTCGTCCGTCACGGAGCGCCTCACGCCGAGGTCGAGGTCGAGTTCGAAGGGGATGGCCACGTCTATCGGATCCGCCGGCGGTTCCGGCGCGTCCACCGTCGCGGCCGAGAGTCGTTCGAGCCCGAACGCACGTCGTTCGCGGTCGACGGGGCCGAGACCGCATACTCGGCCACCGAGCTCCGTCAGCGCGTCATCGAGCTCCTGGGGTTCCCGGACAACCCGAACCCCCACGCCCACTCGGATCTCTGGCGGTGGGCGGTCTACGTTCCCCAGGAACGGATGCGGGACATCCTGGCCGCCCGGCCGCAAGAGCGGCTCGAGACGGTGCGCAAGGCGCTCGGGGTCGAGCGCTACCGGACCGCGGCCGACAACGCCCAGGAGCTCGCGGCCGATCTCCGCCGGAGCGCCCAGGCCGTCCGGGGCGAAGCGGATCGGCTGCAACACCACGATCGCGACCACGCCGAATGGACGGCCGAAGCCGATCGACTCCACGGGGATCGGAGCCGACTCACCGAGACGATCGCGACCCGGGAACGGTCCGTCGCCGAGGCGCGCACCGCACGGGCCGACGCCGAGTCGGTGGTCCGGGAACTGGAGGGCCGTCGGGCGCTGCTCGAGAGCCTCCGGCGCGAGGACCACGCGGACGAGGTCGCGCTGCGAGAGGCCGATCGGACCCTCAACGACCGACGCGCAGAGGCCGAGCGCCGTCGAACCGAGGCGGAAACCGCCCGCCGCGACGTTCCCAATCTCGATGCCCTCCGCGGCGCGCGAACGGCCGCCGTCGCGGAGCGCGACTTCGCCCGCTCGCGACTCGACGACCTCGAGCGGCCGCTGCGCGAGCTCGCGGAGGCCACCGCCGACGCGGCGGCCGCCGAGGAACGTCTCGAGGAGGCTCGCCGTTCCCTGGCGCGCGCCGGCGCGGAGACCGCGCGCTGCCGGGAGCAGCGCGACGCGGTCCACGCGGACGGCCCGGTCCGGGAGCCGCGCCCCCCCACCCCGTCCTCGCTCGCCGAACTTGACGAGCTTCTCACCGCGGCGCGCAGCGCGGAGACGCGAGCGCAGCGTGACCTTGCGCTGGCCCAGCGCTCGCTCGCCGAGCTCGATGAGCTGCTGGCGGCCGGGGTCTGCCCGCAGTGCGGTCAGGCGGTTCGCGCCGCCGACTTTGAGTCCCACCGGTTGGAGGCGCAAGGCGCGCTCGAGACGCGCGAAGAGTCGGACCGGCTCCGGGCCGGGGAGCGCGCGGCGCTCGAGGAGGCCCGACGGGCGCGCGAACGCTTCGAGCGGGCCCACGAGCGTTGGACGGAGGTCGAGAAGCGACGCGCGATGGCGGACGCCGCGGTTTCCGCGGCCGAATCCGACGAGCGGAGCGCGGGCGATTCGCTCGCGAAGGCCGAGGCGGGGGCGATCCGGACCCGGGAGCGCGTGCGATCGCTCGCCGGAGCGGAAGCGGCCGAGCCGGTGGCGCGCCGAGCAATGGACGAGGCCGAACGTCGCCTTTCCGACCTCACCGCCGCCTTCGACGGGGCGGTCCACGCGGCCGAGCGGCTGCGGGCGGCGGAGGCCGCCGGCGCGGAGATCGTGGCCGAGATCCAGCGGCGGGATCGGGAGCGCGTGATCGTCTTCGCGCGATGGGAGGAGCGGCGGCTCGGGATCGTCGAGCTCGAGCAGGCCCTCGGCGCGGCCGACGCACGGCTCCGCGCCCTCTCCGAGGCGGACCGGATCCTCGCGACCGCCGAGTCCGACCTCGCGAACGAACGCCAGTTGCTCGTCCGCGTCGACACTCGTCTCGACGAGGCGGCCCGTCGGATCGCGGAGGCGGTCCGGGGCCGGACCGAGCGCACCGAGCGCCTGCGCGAAGCGGACGATCTCGCGGGCAAGGCCGCCTGGATCAGCGGTCCGTTCCGGACCGCGGTGCTGGCGATGGAACAGCAGCTGCTCGCGCACGCCCAGGACGCCTTCGAGCGCCGCTTCGCTCGGTACTTCTCCTCGCTCGTCGACGATCCGTCCCTGCTCGCGCGGACCGACGTCGCCTTCACCCCGGCCGTCACGATCGAGGGAGAGTGGACTCCCGCGGAGGCGTTGAGCGGTGGCGAACGGACGAGCCTCGCGCTCGCGTTCCGGCTCGCGCTCGCCCACGTCGTCCGCACCCTGGGAGGCCTCCACCTCGAGACGATCCTCCTCGATGAGCCGACCGACGGGTTCTCGCCCGAGCAGGTCGTCCGGATGGGCGAGCTGCTCGAGGAGATCGCGCTCCCGCAGGTCGTGATCGTCTCGCATGAGGGCGAATTGGCGGCGATCGCCGATCGGGTCGTTCGGGTCGAGAAGCGCGACGGTCGGTCCACCGTCCGCGGGGCCGAGGGTTCGCCCGCCGACGCACCGACGACCGGTCCGGCCCCACCGGCCTCCCTCGCGGCGCGCGCCCCCGGCAAGCCCGGTCGACGCCGGCCGACCTAGGCCAGGACCGACTCGAACTCTTCCTCGGTCCAGGGAGCTCGCCCCGCGAGCTCGAGGTTCTCGCTCAGGTGTTCGGCCCGCTTCTGCCCGATCAGCGGGGCGATCGTCCCGGGGACGGAGCGCGCGAACTGGATCGCGGTCTGCGCGGCGGTGAGCCCCGCGCGCTTCGGGCCGGAGCGGGCGAGCTGTCCTTGGACGAGGGGCACGCTGGTGAAGCAGCCGAGCCCCAATCGGACCGCGGCCTCGAACAGGGTCCGTCGTTCACCGCCCGCCGGTTGGTTGCGGATCTGGGCCGCTTCGGGCATCGCGAGGCTGAACGGGAACTGGACGAATCGGAAGCCGTGGTCCTCGCCGCCGACCTTCCGGGCGATCCGCACGGCCGACTCGAGATCGAGGTACTCGGGCGATGCCGGCGGCTGTCGCAGACAGTCCCAGGTCGCCAGCCCGTAGTGCCCCAGCTGACCCCGCGCGCGAAGGCCCTCGTAGAGGCGGAACGCCTCCTCGAGCCGGTCGAGGAACGTCGGGCGCCCGACCACCGGCAGTTGCGCATCGGCGGCGTTGTGCAGGTAGAGCAGATCCACGGTCTCGACGCCCAGGTTCGAGCGAGTCCGCTCGAACTGATCCGTGAGGTACGATGGGCTCATCGCGTGGCAGCCGTCGACGATGTCGGCCGGATCAAGGATCCCCGGATCGATCAGCTCGGACTGGACCCACCGGCTCGGGGGAATCTTCGACTCCGCGTCCGGGGCGAGGTAGCCATTCTTCGACGCGAGAAAGACGGCCGATCGATCGACGTCCCCGGCGGCGACGACCCGGGCGAGCGCCCGCCCCACGCTGCGCTCCGCCCGCTGGTGACGATAGTTGATCGCGGTATCGATCACGTTGATCCGGCCCGACGTGAGGCAGATCATCACCGCTTGCTCGACGGCGAGGTCCGTGGGCCCGTCGGGCGGCCCGATGTACGTCCCGAGCCCGAGCGACGAGAGGGAGAGCCGCCCGGGCCCCTCGCGGAAGTGAACGGCGGGGAGTTTGCGATCCCGGACCGCGTGATCGCGAAATGCCGCCGTCCCGCGTGCAGTGGCGGCGCCGGCCAGCCGGGGCATCGGTCCGCCGGGGCGAGTTCGTACTAAAGCGGGCCCCAGTCGCCCTCGGGGCTTCTCGACCTCGCCACCCTGAAAAGGGGGGCGGGCCTGCGGGTGCGCTCGCGATGCCCCGGCGCAAGTACGGCCGGATGCAGAAGCCAATCCCGCCCGTTCCCCGGGAGAAGTGCCGGCTCTGCCGCCTCAAGCACCCGTGTCCGATCCACGGGCGACCCGAGCGCTCCTAGGGCTCGCGAGCTCTCCCCGAGGGCGGGCGGATCAATCCGGTCGCCGGAGACGCGGACGCACGACCTTCCCACCCGAGATCGCCCCGACCGGGCAGTACGGAACGCACCAGCCGCACTCGGTGCAGTTGGGCAGGATGCGAAGTTCCGTTCGCGTGAGCTCCATCGCGTTCGGAGGGCAGACCCCCGTGCACAGTCCGCAGAGGACGCACACATCGGGATCGA
>JASHUS010000094.1 GCA_030039865.1 Thermoplasmata archaeon | reverse complement strand
GGGCTTAGACTCAAATGCCCCACCCGGCTTCGCCGCGACGCTCTCGGAGGCCGAAGGACGATGGAGATGCAACCGGGCCAGATGGCGTACGACCGCGCGAGCACGGTCTTCTCCCCCGACGGCCGACTCTTCCAGGTCGAGTACGCGCTCCAGGCGATCCAGATGGGCGGCACCGCGGTCGCGGTGACGTACGACGGCGGGATCGTCTTCGTCGCGTTCCGCAACCTGCCCGTGAGCTCGCTCGCCGAGGCGGGCTCGATCGAGAAGAGCTTCGCGATCGACACCGGGCTCGGCTGTGTCACGGCGGGGCTCATCGCCGACTCGCGCGTTCTCGTCGAGTTCCTGCGGGTCGAGGCGCAACGCCATCGCCTGACCTACGGCGAGTCCGCCCCGTTCGCCCTCCTGGGCCACGCACTCGGCACGCTCCTCCAGCAGTACACGCAGTTCGGCGGTACCCGCCCGTTCGCGGTCTCGCTGCTGCTCGGCGGCTTCACCGGCCGCACGCCGGGACTGATCGAGCTCGATCCGAGCGGCGCGACGATCGGCTGGAAGGCGTACGCGATCGGCCGGAACCGGCGCGCGGTCGCCGACTACCTCGAGGAGAAGATGCCCGATCACCTCGACGAGGCGGGCGCGTTCAAGCTCGCGGTCCAGGCCGTGGCCGAGGGCTCACCGACCCCGTTCCCGCCCGAAGCGCTCGACGTCGCGTTCCTCGAACCCGACTCGGACCTCCGTCGGCTCGCCGCCGCCGAGGTCGCGCGGCGCGTCCAGGGGATGCCGTTCATCGGCTCGCCCGAGCGCTCGAAGGGCACCGCGTCCCGGTAGGCCCCGTTCCGTACTCCCTCGCGCACGTCTAAGAGCCCGCCGGCCGTGCCGGGCGCATGGCGCCCCGGAACGGCATCTCGCCGCTCGCCGAAGCGAAGGAGCTGGTCGAGTTCAATCGGAAGGTCTTCGACCGCTACTACCGACGCGTGCTGCGCCTCCCCTGGAAGGAGGCGACGCGCGAGCGGGAGACCGGGCACCACACGCTCTTCCGGACGCTCGTGCACATCCTGAACGTCCAGGAGCTCTGGCTCGTCTACGTCGTCCGCGGGCGCCACCGGGAGCTGCCGGCGCTCTGGAAGGACGAGCGCCGCCAGCCGACGACGCGCGCGGGCCTGATCGCGTACTCCGCCCGCGTCTGGAAGGGCGTCGACGAGACGCTCCGGCTCCTGCGCGACGAGGACTTCGGCCGGCGCGTGCACGTCCCGTGGTTCTCGCAGGTCTACTCCGTGCGGGACGGCTTCTACCAGGCGACGTTCGAGGAGGCGCACCACATCGGCGAGATGATCGGAGCGTTCTGGCAGGACGACGTCGACCCGCCGCTGATGATGTGGATCCCGCTCCTCAGGAGCCGGCCGAAGAAGCGGGCCGCGCGTCGGCGCTAGGGTCGCGGAACTCCTCCCGCAAGCGGATCCGCCGTCGCGTCCGGTGGTACGTCACCGCGAAGCGGTGCGCCTCGTCCCGCACGGCGCGCAGGAGCAGCATCGGCGCCGCGTTCGGGTTCGGCCGCAGCGGCGTGGCACGGTCCGGCAGGTAGACCTCTTCCTCGCGCTTCGCGAGCCCGATCGCCGGGATGCGGTCCGCAAGGTTCAGGGCGGCGAGCGACGAGACGGCCGAGGAGAGCTGGCCGGCGCCGCCGTCGATGAGCAGGAGGTCGGGCAGGACCTCCGACTCCGCGACGCGGCGCAGGTAGCGGCGGCGCACGACCTCCGCGACCATCGCGAAATCGTTCGTCCCCTCCACGCCCCGGATGCGGAAGCGACGGTACTCCGAGCGCTTCGGGAGGCCCCGCTCGAAGACGACGAGCGAGCCGACCGCCTCGTAGCCCTGGAAGATCGAGATGTCGATCCCCTCGATCCGGTTGGGGATCGTGGGCAGCGTGAGCAGGTTCTGCAACGCGACCAGGACCTCGCGGGGCGCCGGTCGCGCGACGACCTGGTCGACCGAGGCGCGGGCGAGCCGCTCGGCGAGCCCGGAGAGCGCGGCGTAGCGGCCCGTGGGACGGAACTGCACGTCGATGCCGCGGTACCCGAACAGCTCGTCGAGCGTCGCATCGATGCCGCTCGGGCGGGCGCCGGCGACGTAGATCCGATCCGGGAGGTCGAGCCGGCCCCCGTAGTACTGGGTCAGGAACTGGCGGAGCACCTCGCCGGGCTCGGGCACGTCGTCCGCCGGCACGGCGACCAGGTGCGGCTCGGTGCCGCGCACCTCGCCGTCCTCGACGTGGAGGACGCCCGCCGCGACGCGCAGCGTGGCGGGGTCATGGGGGTAGGCGAGGGCGATCACGTCCGCGCGCCCGGCGCCCGGTCCGATGACCGCCTGGCGGTCGCGGAGCGCGCCGAGGCCCGAGAGCGCGTCGCGCAGCATCGCCGCCCGTTCGAACTCCTCGCGCGCGGCCGCCTTGCGCATCTCCTCCTCGACCTCGGAGCGCACGAGCGTCGTCTTGCCCCGCAGGACGTCGACTGCGCGGTCGACCTGCCGCCGGTACTCGGCGCGGTCGATCGCGTCGATGCACGGGGCGCTGCAGAGCTTGAGGTGGTAGTACAGGCAGGCCTGCTTCGGAAGGCGCACGCACCGCCGCAGCTGGAAAAGGTCGCCGAGGAGC
The DNA here is from genome assembly GCA_030039865.1 of Thermoplasmata archaeon. Classification (GTDB taxonomy): domain Archaea; phylum Thermoplasmatota; class Thermoplasmata; order Lutacidiplasmatales; family UBA184; genus Lutacidiplasma. The sequence continues at coordinate 268 of JASHUS010000094.1, read as the reverse complement.
TTCTCGACGCGCCGGGCCTCGCGCGCGCTCGTGTACGGGCCGAAGAGGAGCGTGCCGCCGCGGCGGCGCGGGCGGCGGACGAGGATGACGCGCGGGACCGGCTCGCCGAGCGTGACCGCGAGGTAGGGGTAGCTCTTGTCGTCCTTCAGGAGCACGTTGTACGGCGGCTGGTACTGCTTGACAAGGCTCGCCTCGAGCAGCAGGGCCTCGCGCTCGTTCGCGGTCGGGACGAACTCGACGCTCGCGCTCTGCGCGAGGATCGTCCCGT
>JASHUS010000093.1 GCA_030039865.1 Thermoplasmata archaeon | reverse complement strand
CCCTACCTCGGCCTCGCGCTCGCGGTCGTCGCGATCCTGCTGATCTTCGCGCTGTGGCGGTCGGGCCAGGAACGCTGGTCGAAGGCGCTGCGCACGACCGTCGTCACGGGGGTCGTGGTCGGTCTCGTCGTCGCCGGCATGATCGCCCTCGCGGGCGCGCTCTTCTTCGGCTGCCCGATCCTGCCGTCGGCGAGCAGCGCCACGGCGGTCCCGGGGGGCCAGGGATGGACCCAGGTCTCGGCGTCGGCGTGGCAGGACAGTGGAAAGCCGGTCTTCTACTTCTACGGGGCGACCTGGTGCCCGTACTGCTCGGCCAGCAGCTGGGCGATGTGGAAAGCGCTCTCGGAGTTTCAGAGCGGCTTCAGCGGCGGTACCGGTGGCATACCAGGAACTAGCTTCCAGTACTCGAATCCGAGCGACGTCTATCCTAGCACTCCCGAGGTCGTCCTCGGCTTCGCTTCGGTAAGCTCGACGGCGGTTTCGTTCCAAGTGTCCGAGTACTACTGGACGCAATCGACCGGCACCGCCGGGACGTTCCCGAGCACCTCGAGCTGCACGCAGCAGGCGTACGTGACCGCCTACTCCGGCAACTCCATCCCGTTCGTCGTGGTGAACGGACAGTACGTGCACGGGGGCTCGTCGTTGATTGATCCGGCGGACTTGAGCACCTGGTCCGCCGGGAACAGCGGAGGGTACACGACCGTGGCGCAGGACGTCCTGACCGAGAGCACCGCGAGCGGTTCCGCTTGGCCGATCATCGATACGCAGGCCGCGTGGATCTGCGCGTTCGTGATCAAGGGCGACGGCTATTCGACCGTCTCGGCGTTCCTCGCCTCGCCGGCGGGCACCGGACTCAGCAACCCCGGTAAGTACCAGTGGACCACCACGATGACCGGGATGGTCAACGGAGACCTCGCCCAGATCTAGCGGAGGCTCGGTGCGGACCCGGTCCCTCTGGACGTACGTCTCCCTGACCGGCGTCCTCGGGCTGGTCGTCTCGATCTACGCGGGGCTCGAGACGCTCGACGCGAGCCTGCGCAACACCTGCTCGTTCAGCTCGTACTTCTCCTGCGGCGCCGTCGACTCGAGCGGCCGGACGACCGTCCTCGGGATCCCCGACGCGGCGATCGGGATCTCGGGATTCATCCTGATCATCGCCCTCGCGGTGCTCGCGGAGCGGCGCTCGGCCGACCTCCGCTACCTCTACGCGCTCCTCGGGCTCACGACGATCGGCGTCGCGTTCGCCGCGTACTTCGCCTACGTCGAGGTCGCGCTGATCCACGCGCTCTGTCCGGTCTGCGTCACGAGCTACATCTTCGGCGTCCTCGTCTGGGTCGGCGCGATCGCGCTCACCCTCAGGATGCGGGCCGAGGCGGAGTCCCCCGCGCCAAAGGCCGCCGACAACGCGACGTGATCCCCCGACATCGCCGAGATTCCGGCGCGATGCGGGAGCGATTCCGGCCCCTTCTCGGAAAATCGGCTTTCCGCCCGCCCCCGTCCGGGAACCCGGAGGTGACCTATGCGTCGAACCAACCTGAACCGCCGAGGGATCGCCCCCGTACTCGCCGCGGTCGCGCTCGCGATCGCTGGGCTCGGGGTCTTCGGGGTGTCGCTCGCCGAGGTCCGTTCGTCCTCGCTTCACGGGGACGACGGGTCCGGATCGAACTCCACTTCGAACAACACGACCGCCCCGTCGGGCTGTGGCAACGCGACGGCCCATCGCCCGCCGCCGCCCCCACCGCCCCCACCGCCCCGCGGTAACGCGACCGGGACGAACAGCACGAACACGACCGGACCGGGGAACGGGACGGCCCCCCCGCCGCCCCCACCCCCGCCTCCTCCGGCGTGTCCGGGCGCGCCCGGCCCCGGTGGCTGCGGGAACATGACGGCGCCCCCGCCGTCGGCCCGCACGTCGTCGTAGTCCGCGGCGCCCCTCGGCGCGGAGCGGGGTTCCCGAGCGATCGGGGCCCCGCGAACCCTTTCGGTCCTACGCCTCACTCGAGGCTGAGGAACAGGAACACCGCGAGCGCGACCGCCCCGAACAGCGAGCTCGCGAACAGGAACGGCCAGAGGCCGCCCACGCCGAAGCCGAACGCCCCGACGATGAACGGGGCCGTCACGAACGTCTGGAGCAGGAGGGCGACGAGGAAGACGACGAGCCCGGCCGCGAAGCGCGCGCGCGTGTCGAGGTACGTCCGCAGGTAGACCGCGACGAGCGCGACGAGGAGGGCGAGGTCGATCCCCGCGATCGCGCCCGAGAGGAGCAGGAGGTGCGGGGTCGGGGCCGCGACCCCGTGGGGGCCGGGCGGGCCCGGCATCGGTCGCACCAGGAACGTGATCGCGAGCCCGATGATCCCGCCGCCGAGGGCGACGAGGAGGACCCGGGCAAGGGAGCCGAGACGGCTCACCGGGGGTTCGTCGGTCACGGGCGTCCCTCCCGGGCATCGCGCCGGCGGCCGATCGCCTCGAACTCGGCCCAGCGCTCCTCGACGACCGCGGTCACGGAATAGACCTGCCCGTAGTGGTCGCCGCTCGACTCGACGAGGCGGTTCTGCTGGAGCACCTTGAGGTGGTGGCGGATCGTCGAGTAGTCCATCCCGAGCGCGAGGGCGAGCTGCTGGGCGTTCCGCGGCTCCTCGCGCAGCACGCCCACGATCTCCGCGCGCGTGCGCGCCCCGGCGCTGCTCGCGAACAGCCACCAGAGCAGTCGGGAGAAGCTGTCCACGGTCGGTCCGCGAAGGGCTCGGTCGGGTTAAGGCTCATGTCCCGCGACGACCGGCGGCCGCTCGCCCCATCGACCGGGCGGATCCTCCGGAGCTCCGATGACCCCTCCTCACGGCCCCGGAAGCATCGGCCGCGGAGGTCATCCCCGTTTTCCGAGATTCTTCCCAAATCTCTGAGGGGCCCGGCGGGCCGCTCACCTCGACAGATGGCCCCCGGCTCGCCGGTCCGGGTTATATACCCCACCCATTTCGGGCGCCCCGGGTCGTCAGGATGCCAACGGATTACGAGACGCTCGCCGCAGGGATCGCGATCGCCGGTGGGCTCATCGGGACCGGCATGGCGCAGTCCGGTATCGGCGCCGCCGGGATGGGGATCATCGCCGAGAAACCGGAGAAGTTCGGCCAGGTCCTCTTCTTCTTCGTCATTCCCGAAACGCTCTGGATCATCGGGTTCGTGCTGGGGATCATCCTGCTCCTCGGCATCCTGTAGGCCGTCCCACTTCCGGCGCATGCCCCTCGAGGACCTCATCGAGGAGATCCGCCGCCGCGGCGAGGCCGAGCTCGCCCAGATCACCGCGGACCGGGACCGCGCGGCGTCGGAGATCGCGGCCGACCGTGACCGCCAGGTCGCCGAGATCCAGAAGGCGAGCGGCGAGGCGAGCCGGTCCGAGATCGCGCGCGAGCGCGTCCAGCGCCTCGCCGCGGCGAAGCTCCAGGGCCGTAAGCGCCTCTACGAGGCGCGCGAGGCGCGGCTCGAGCAGGCGATCATCGATACGCGTAAGCTCCTCGCCGACTACACGGGTTCGAGCGAGTACCCCGACGCGCTGAAGCGGATGTACGCCGAGGCGACCGCGACGCTGGGTAAGCAGGTCCGCGTCAGCGGCCGGGCCGAGGACGCCGCGCTGCTCCAGAAGGTGGCGGGGAAGTCGTTCGACGCCCGTCCGCAGCCGATCCTCGGCGGTCTCGTCGCGGAGACGCCCGACGGGAGCCGTCGGCTGAACTTCTCGTTCGACGAGCTCCTGCGGCTCCACGAGGACAAGGTCCGCGAGCTCCTGGCCTAGGGGGCCGAACGGCGCATGGCGGGCTCCCCGTACGCGAGCGCCCTCGGGCGGTTGAAGCCGGAGTTCCCGGCGTTCCTCTCCCGGGGGACGTACCAGACGCTCCTCGGGGCGAAGGACGCGGACGACCTCGCGAAGCTCCTCGAAACGACCCCGTACGGGCCGGCGATCGCGCTGAGCCGATCGACGCACGGCGGCGCCTCGCTCGTCGAGATCGCGATCAACCGGACCCTCGCGGTCCGCGACCGCCACGCCTACGAGGCGACGCCGTTCGCGGGCCGGACGGTCGTCGCGGCCTACCTCGGCCGCTGGGACATCCAGAACATCGAGCTGATCCTCTCGTCGAAGGCGCAGGGCCGGCCCGTGACCGAGGTCGAGGACCATCTCGTGTCGGCGCGGGAGATCCCCGCCGGCTTCTTCTCGGGCGTCCTGGGCCTCGACGACTTCCGCATGCTGCTCGCCCAGCCGTCGGTCGAGGCGACCGTGCAGGCGCTCGTGCGCTTCGGCTACGGGACGATCATCCTGCCGTACCTCGAGGAGTTCCAGCGGACGCGGAACGTCTTCCCGATCCTCCGCGCGCTCGACAAGGACTACTACCAGCGCACGCTCGCCGCCGCCCGCTTCTTCCAGGGCGACGAGTGGGTCGTGCGCGGGCTCCTCCAGAGCGAGATCGATGTGCGCAACGCGCTCCTGCTCCTCAAGGGGAAGAGCGTCGACCTGCCGCTCGACGACGTCCTCGCCCGCTGGCTCGACCTCGGCACGCTGCCCGCGAGCCAGGCGCCGGACCTCTATGCGGCCCGCGGCGTGCGCGAGCTCGCCGAGCGCCTCGCGCCGCGCTGGCCGTCGATCGCGACCGCCGTGCCCGAGGACGGGCCGGTCGACGCGCTCACGGCCTACGAGGTGGCGCTGAACCGCGACCGCGCGGTCGCCGAGATCCGGCGGCTCGCGACGTACCCCTTGAGCCTCGGCGTGATCTTCACGTACCTCCTGCGCGCCGAGCTCGAGTGGAGCGATCTGCGCCGCATCGTCTTCGCCCGGGTCTACCAGCTGCCGGCCGCCGAGGTCGAGCCGCTCCTGATCTCGTACCGGCTCGCGGCGAGCGCGGCGTAGGCCGGCCGACCTAATCGGGCGGTCCCTGCACGAACGGACCGGCGGGCGCCGTCCCGTCGGCGTTGAGCGAGGAGAGCGTGTGGGTCCGGGTCGCGCCGAACGGACGGAACGGCCGGCCGTTCCCCGAGAAGTACTTCGAGAAGTGCTCGACGAAGATCAGCCGCGCCCCTTGGATCCCCGGCTCGAAGACGCCAAGGATGACGTTGAACGCCTGGCCGCCGACGATCACGACGGCCGCGAGGAGGATCCCGACGAACGGGATGCCGTGGAAGACGAGGACCGCGATGTCGTTGATGACGACCGCGAGGACGACCGACGCGAGGAGGATCCCGACGAGCCGCGTGTAGGAGAGGATGTGGCTCACGATGTCGATCAGGCTCAGGAAGCCGAACGGGCCCTCGCCGACGACGAGGAGGACGACGCCGAGCCCGAGCCCGACGAACGAGCCGAGCACGACCGCGGTCAGCGGGGGGCTGATCGTGTGGTAGTGGATGACCGAGAGGCCGAAGCCGGCGATCCCCCAGGCGAACGCGATCCCGCCGACCTTGCCGAGGGCGTGGCGGGGCTTGTGGTGGAAGTACTCCTTGAGCGCCCCGAGGAGGAAGCCGAGCGTCACCATCCCGAGGCCGATGTACCCCGCGAGGAGCAGGAACGTCGGGACCGACTTGAGCGGGTCGACGAGCGGGGTCCAGCCGAACAGGTACTGGAAGAGGTGGAAGCCGAAGAACTCGTCGTAGAGGAAGCCGAGCGCGATCGCGAGCGCGCAGCCCGGCAGGAGCGCCCACGCGAGCTGTTGCATCCCCTTCGGGCCCATGATCCGTTTGACGAAGCTGCGGCCGGCCCGCGGCAGGTGCTGCGCGCCGGGGAAGCCGCGGATCATCCAGATGCAGATCAATAGGATCGTGACGCCGTAGCCCCAGTCGCCGAGCATGAGGCCGAAGAAGAGCGGGAAGACGATCGAGAAGATCAGGGTCGGGTCCCACTCGTCCGCCTGGGGAAGCGAGTAGAACCGGATGAAGAACTCGAAGCGCCGGACGCCGGGCGGGTTCGACATGATCGTCGGCGGCTCCTCGGTCGTCGGGACCTCGTAGAAGTAGACCCGGCCGGCGGTCGCGGTCTGGATCACGCCGCGCAGGCGGTCGACGTCGCGCTTCGGCACCCACGCCTCGAGCGCGAACGTCTCGCGACCGGCACCGAGCTTCGCGAGGACCTCGACCTTCCGGTTCTCGATGTCGAGCGCCTCGCCGATCGCCGCGACCGTCGCGTACCACTCGGAGGAGATCGCGCGCAGTCGCTGGTCGATCTCGCCCCGGCGCTGCGTGATCGCGCCCGCCCGCGCCGCGAGCTTCGCCCGCTCCTCGGTCGGCGTGCCCGCGAGCGCGGGGATCGCGGTGAGGCGGATGCCGTGCGTCTGCGCGGCCCGCGAGAGCGCGTCGGCCCCCGAGGGACGCAGGACGATCAGGAAGTGGACCGTCGTCGCGTCGGCCGGCCCGTAGATCACTTGCGCGTCGCATTCGCGAGGGAGCGTCCGCGCGAGCTCCGCGAGCCCCTCGGGGGAGCCCTCCCCGTAGAACGAGTGGAAGTTCGGTGAGCGCAGGTACTCGAGGCGGTCGGTGTAGAACGGGAGCCGGTCGAGGAGCGCGATCGTGTCGCGGATCCCCTTCTCCTCGGTGACGAGCTTGTCTTCCTCGCGCTTGAGCTCGCCGACCTCGGCGTCGATCGGAACGGTCTTCGCCGCCGCCAGCACGTCCGCGAGCGTCGCGAAGCCCCGGGGCGCGGGGGGACCGGGCGGCGGCAGCGCGCTCAAAAGTCCCCGGAAGCGCAGCGCTTCGTCGCCGACCTCGCGCGCCTGCTCGGAGCCGCGCTCGGGGCCGAGCAGCGCCATCGCGTCGGCCGAGAGCGGCTCGACCTGCGCGACCCGGAGATCGTGGAGCAGGGTGAGGATCCGCTCCTCGTCCGCGCGCAGGCCGAGGAGGCCCACCTTGCGCATCGGGACGGGTCGGAGCGCCATCGCCCCTCCGTCAGTCGGAGCCCGCGAACGGCCCGAGGACGGCCGCGAGCACCTGGTCGCGCCGGTCGAACGGGGTCTTCCCGGTCGTCCGCGCCGCGGTCGCGGCGCTGACCTCGCCGTCGGCGAGGATCGCGGCGTACTCCCGGTCGATGTCCGCGCGGGCCCGGTCGAGCGCGCCGGCGCGGTCGGCGTCCGCGGCCTCCGTGGCGTCCTTGACGGCCGCGTCCCGGTCCGAGCGGCGGCGGTCGAGCTCCGCGTCCGCGGCGGTGCGGGCGGCCGCGACCTTCTCCGCCCACTCCGCTTCGGTCGCCTTGATGCGTTTCAGTACCTCGACCGAGCCGGCGGGCGGCGGCGCGGGGACGCCGGTCGACGACGCGGCGGCCATCAGGCGCCTCCCCCGAGGCGGACGGCGAGGGCCACGAACAGGAGCAGGACGCCGATCTTGATCGCGAGGCTGCCCGCGTAGACCCAGGCGAACTTGCGCGACGCGGCGTTACGCAGCAACGGCCGCCTCCTGCTGCTCCATCTTGCGCTTGACGGTCTTCAGCATCGAGAACGAGTCGCGCTCCATCTCGTCGAATCGGAACTTGATGTAGCGCACCGTGTCCTGGAGCCGCGGGATCAGCACGTTCTCGATCGCGCTCGCCCGTCGCTTCGTCTTCTCGATCTCGATCAAGAGCCGGCGGAGCGCGTTCTCCTTCTCGGCGATGTCGAGGACGACCTGGTAGATCCCCTGGAAGTGGCGGATCGACTCCTGGACGGAGGTCGGGAGGTCGAGGAGCTCGCCCGAGGCGACCGGCGCGAACCCGCCGCGGTCGACGCGGGGCGTGCGGACGCCCATGACGTTCTTCGTCGAGACCGCGACCGGGTGGACGTCGGGGAGCAGCATCGAGATGTTCTCGAGCCGGGTCGGGCCCTCGAGCATGTCGGCCATCCGGATCGAGGCGTAGCCGCGCGCGATCCGCTGCTGGAGATCCCCGCGCAGGCGCATCGCCTCGCGCGACATCGAGAAGAACTCGGCGATCAGGGCGGAGCGCTTGAGCTTCAGAAGGTTGAGCCCCTTCTTCGCGACGACGATCCGGCGGCGCGTGCGCAGGAGCTCGAGGCGGGTCGGGCGCACGTTCTCGACCGCCATCGGCCCTCCTCCGGACTAGGCGCCCACCGGCGGGTGGGACCGGTACTTCTGGATGAACTCGGGCTTGATGCGCTTCAGCTCGGAGTCGGGGAGGTCCGAGAGGATGTTCCAGGCGATCGTGAGGCTCTCGTCGACCCCGCGATCCTCGTCCGCGCGCTGGTTGACGAACTCGGTCTCGAAACGGTCGGCGACCCTGAGGTACGTCCGGTCGGTGGGGCTCAGCGCCTCTTCACCGACGATCGCGGAGAGCGCGCGCTGGTCCTTTCCCGTCGCGTACGACGCGAAGAGCTGGTCGGCCACGCCCCGGTGGTCCTCCCGCGTCCGCTCCTTGCCGATCCCCTGGTTCATGAGCCGCGAGAGCGAGGGCAGCACGTCGATCGGGGGGTAGATGCCCTTGCGTTGCAGCTCGCGGCTGACGTAGATCTGACCCTCGGTGATGTAGCCGGTCAGGTCCGGGATCGGATGCGTCACGTCGTCGGCCGGCATCGTCAGGATCGGGAGTTGCGTGATCGAGCCCTTGCGGCCGTGGATCTTACCCGCGCGCTCGTAGATCGTCGCGAGGTCCGTGTAGAGATACCCGGGGTAGCCCCGCCGGCCCGGCACCTCTTCCCGCGCGGCGGCGACCTCGCGCAGCGCCTCGCAGTAGTTCGTCATGTCGGTGAGCACGACGAGCACGTGGAGGTCCTTCTCGTAGGCCAGGTACTCGGCGGTCGTGAGCGCCATGCGCGGCGTCACGACCCGCTCCATCGACGGGTCGGAAGAGAGGTTCAGGAAGACGACGGCCCGCTCGAGCGCGCCGGTGGTCTCGAATTCTTTGAGGAAGAAGTTCGCCTCCTCGCTCGTGATCCCCATCGCCGCGAAGACGACCGCGAACCCCTCGGACGAGTTGCGGAGTTTCGCCTGGCGCACGATCTGCGCCGCGATCTGGTTGTGCGGGAGTCCCGCGCCCGAGAAGATCGGGAGCTTCTGCCCCCGCACGAGCGTGTTGTTGACGTCGATCGTCGAGATCCCCGTCTGGATGAACTCGCTCGGCTCCTCGCGCGAGTAGGGATTCATCGCGTTCCCGACGATCTCGAGCCGGGTCTCGCTGACGATCTTCGGGCCGCCGTCGCGTGGCTGGCCGAGCCCGTCGAAGACGCGGCCCAGCATCTCGTCCGAGACGGGCAGGGTCGCGACCTCGCCGAGGAACTTCACGCTGGTCGCCTCGACGTTGATGCCCATCGTCGGTCCGAAGACCTGGACGATCGCGAGGCCCTTGCGCGAGTCGAGCACCTGGCCCTGGCGACGGTCGCCGTTGGGCAGACCGATCTCGACGATCTCGCCGTACGCGGCGTTCGCCACGTCTTCTACGAAGATCAGCGGGCCCGCCACACGGTCGATCGTCCGGTAATCGACCGGGACGGTCGGTGGGGCGGCCTGCGCCGGCTGGCTCTTCGTCGCCATCAACTCGCTCCGGCCGTCAGGGACGCGACCGAGCTCGACATCTCGAGTTCGAGCTGGTCGAACTGAGTCGAGAGGTCCGTCTCGGGGATCCACTTCATGCGCGAGAGCTTCGTGCGGACGGGCAGCTGCTGGAGTTGCGCGACCGTCGCGCCCTTGACGATCGCTTCCTGCTCCTTGTCCGCGAAGGAAAGGATGGCGTGGAGCATGCGATACTGCTTCTGGATCGATGAGTAGGTGTCGACGTCGTCGTACGCGCTCTGCTGGAGGTAGTCCTCGCGGAGCATGCGCGACGCGTCCAGGACGGCCTTCTCCCGCTCGGGAAGCGCGTCGACGCCGACGAGCTGGACGATCTCCTGGAGCTCCGCCTCCTTCTGGAGGAGCTGGAGGGCCCGCTGACGGAGCGGTACGAATTCCTTCGAGAGGTTGTGACTGTACCACGGCTCCAGGTCGTTGATGTAGAGCGAATAGCTCTGGAGCCAGTTGATCGACGGGAAGTGCCGCCGGGACGCGAGCGAGGCATCGAGCGCCCAGAACACCCGCGTCACGCGGAGCGTGTTCTGACTCACGGGCTCGGAGGTGTCCCCGCCAGGCGGCGAGACAGCGCCGACCACCGAAATGGAGCCTTTTCGCCCGTCGGGAGAGAGTGTGACCACTCGGCCCGCCCTCTCATAGAACTCGGCGACCCGGCGACCCAAGTAGGCCGGGTATCCTTCCTCCCCCGGCATCTCTTCGAGACGACCCGAGATCTCACGCATCGCCTCGGCCCACCGGCTGGTCGAGTCGGCCATCAGGGCCACATCGTAGCCCATGTCGCGATAATACTCCGCGATCGTGATTCCGGTGTAGACGCTCGCCTCCCGCGCCGCGACGGGCATGTTGGAGGTGTTGGCGATGAGCACCGTCCGCTCCATCAGCGGACGCTTCGACTTGGGGTCCACGAGATTCGGGAAGGTGGCCAGGACCTCGGTCATCTCGTTGCCCCGCTCACCGCAACCGACGTAGACCACGACGTCCGCGTCGGACCACTTCGCGAGCTGCTGCTGGGTGACGGTGTTATGGAGGAGCAATCCCCCGTACCCTCCAACGAGGTTGCTGTCGTAGTCCGGAAGACACACGTCGTAGACGTCGTACGGACCGGCCGTCTCCTCCACGATCTCGACGATCTCGTCGCAATAGAGCCACTCGAGCAGATGGGTCAACCGGGCGGCGACCATGCCCGAGGGCGTGATCGACTCGTCGAATCCCGAGGCTTGCGCGAAGGTGAGGAAAGTGGAAGCTCCCATCCGCTCGAGGTTGCCGATGTAGTTGTGGATCTCGATCCCGTGCTCGAGAAGGCTCGAGTACGTCGTATGCTCCCGGTACAGCTTCTCGAGGATTTCGGGCGCGACCGGCACGACATCGGTCGCGGTGTAGGAGGTCCGCTTGGACGCGACGTACTTCGCGATCGAGGCGATCTTCGGCGCCGGGGACGAGATAGCTCCCTCGAGCTTCGAGAGGTTCGCGATCCCCCGCACGTAAACCCGAAAGTACTCCGTCCCGTCGATTAGGCGCTTCGCCAGCGTGGAGACGATCCCGAATCGAGTAAGCGCGTACGACAACTGGGTCTGGAGTCGCCGGCTCGCGGTGCAGAACTCGACGTCTCCGTCGGAGAATCCTCCGTCTCCGAGGTAGTACCCTCGGAGGAACGCGCCGAGCGACTCATTGTCCGAACCGAGCACGCTCGCCGGGATCTGCTTCTCGCTGGAGGACCGGCCGACTCCCAAGGCGTCGACCAGGTCCACGAGCAGCCGGCTGTGGACGAGGACGTTCGGGGTCTTACCGGGAGCAAACTCCTCGCAACCCTCGATCCCGAAGAGCCTACGAGTGAGTTCGAGGAACCGGCGGCGAAGTTGGACTTCGGAGTTGGTGAATACTAGTGTACGACCCTCGCGCACGTAGCCCTCGGCGACGAACAGACCCAGGAACTCTCCGAGATCGGGCGACATCCTCTCGGGGATCCGAACGGACTTGCCGCGACGTCGGAGGGGGGCGAGAACGACGTTGAGAGGTCTCGGCTCGGCTGGTGCCGGAAGCTTGCGTACGGAGGCGAGGTACTCTCCTACGCGGAGCTCTCGTGCGGGCGTCTCCCGGAGGTTGCCGCCGAGGCCGAAGCCGAACATCCGATGGATCGGCGTCACCCGTACGGTCCGGCCGCTTCGAGTGCGGATCCGCACGAGCGAGTCGCTCTTGCCCTTGTAGAGTCGCGACGTACGACTTCGAACGATGCGATCCCCGACGAGCGAGAAGAGCTCGATCGGGGACTCGGTCTCGATCCACTCGTCGCTCCCGTCGATCGTGACCCTGCCCCGAGGCTTCGCCTCGGCGTGCACGTCGCCGATCGCGCGCACCGAACCGTCGGCAAGCAGGATCGGCGTTTCCCCCCCGACGCATTTCCCACTCCCGAAGGGCCCGGGGATACACGCGGTGCCTCCCTTGGCGATTGGGTAGAAGCTGTCGATCACCCGTTGCCCGGTGATGAGAGGAATGTCCGGCGGCAGCTTTTGAGAGACCGGGCGGGGGACGCGCACGACCCACTTGTGCGACAGATAGAGAGGAAGCGACCCGCTCGCGGTCTTGACCGACCCGATCTGATCTCGGATGGTGAACGTGCCACTCTTCAGATCCGATAGAGTCCCGCGAACCCCGGGCGGAACAAGGATCTTGTGAAGGATCAACTGGGTTTCTTGGACCGTTCCGAGAATGGTGCCGGGGATGACTTCGCTCCCGCTCTTCGCCGTCGCCTTGAATTCCCACTTCGCCTTCTCGTCGAGCGGCGGCGCGAACGTGCCTCGGGTGATGAAATCCCCGACGCTCTTCTGAATGACGTCGAGCGGTCGCTGAACCCCATCGTAGATGGATTTGAGCAGCCCGGGGCCGAGTTCGACGCTCAGGGCGAGACCCGTGTTCTCGACCGGATCGCCCGGACGGATACCTGTCGTGTCCTCGTAGACCTGCACCGTCGCGGTTGCGCCGACGAGCCGGATGATTTCGCCGACAAGCCCCAGCGAGCCGACGCGAACGACGTCGTACATCTTCGCCTCGGCGAGACCCTCGGCGATGACGACCGGACCGGATACTCGTGCGACGACTCCTGCCATGGTGTACTGCCTCCTAGCTCGGCATCGCGAGGGTGACTCCGAGCACGCGCTTCGCGAGCTGGTTGATTCCTTCGACCTCGTACTCGCCCGTCGGGGT
>JASHUS010000092.1 GCA_030039865.1 Thermoplasmata archaeon | reverse complement strand
TCCGGGAGACGTACGGATCGTAGGCGATCGTCACGACCTCGAACGCCCGAAAGCGCCGCGCGACCTCGCGCGCGATCCTTCCATAGCCCACCAGTCCAACCGTCTTCCCCGCGATCTCGTGGCCGTGGGTGCCTCGATCCCACGCGCCGCCCTTCGTCGCCACGACCTGCGGGTAGAACCCCCGGGCGAGCAGGAGCGTCAGCGCCACCGCGAGCTCCGCGACGCTGACCGACGCGGCGGTCGGCGCGTTGACGACCCGGATCTTGCGGGCGTGCGCGGCGGCGAGGTCGACGTTGTCGACCCCGACCCCCGCCCGCGCGACGAGCTCGAGATGGGGCGCGTGCCCGAGGAGGTCCGCGGTCACCTTCGTCCGGCTGCGGACGATCACGCCCCACGCGTTCGCGAGGTGCTTCGGGAGGGATGCAGGGTCGGCCGTCGCGTCGATGACGCGGCACGGACCTTCCCGGAGCCGGGCGAGGGCCCGCTCGTCGATGGGGTCCGCGACGACCACGATCGGAGGTTCGGCCATCGCCGCCGGACGGGCCCGCGGGGGAAAACCCTTGCCGGCCGAGCGGGGGTTCACCGGGACTTGGGGACCGGCACGCGTTCGACCGCGGCGCGCACGATCGCCGCCCCGCGGACGCCCCGAATCCACGGCTCCGGCTTCACGAGCACCCGATGGGCCAGCGCGGGCTCCACGAACGCCTTCACGTCGTCCGGCAGGACGTAGTCCCGTCCCTGGAGGAGGGCGCGGGTCCGCGCGAGCTTCTGCAGGGCCAGCGACCCGCGGGGGGAGGCGCCAACCTCGCTGCGCGGATCGAGCCGGGTCAACCGCACGATCTCGATGACGTAGCCGGCGATCGAGTCGTCGATCTCGACGTCCTCCACGGCGCGCTGCAGGTCGAGGACGTGTTCCGCGTCGGTGACGCGGGGGACCTCCACCCCTTCGGTGCGGCGCGCGCGCCGACGCTCCAGGATCCCGCGTTCCTCCTCGGGGGTCGGGTAGCCGATCGTCAGGCGCAGGAGGAAGCGGTCGACCTGCGCCTCGGGGAGGGGATACGTCCCTTCGAGCTCGAGGGGGTTCTCGGTCGCGAGGACCAGGAAAGGCCGCGGCAACGGGTGGGTCGTCCGCTCGCTCGTGACCTGGTACTCCTGCATCGCCTCGAGGAGCGCGGACTGCACCTTCGGGGGCGCGCGATTGATCTCGTCCGCGAGCAGGACGTGGGTGAAGAGCGGGCCGGGCCGGAAGACGAAGCCGGTCCGCGCCGCGTCGAGCACCTCGCCGCCCGTGATGTCGTGGGGCAGGAGGTCCGCCGTGAACTGGATCCGCTGGAAGTCGAGGCCGAGCGCCGAGGCGAACGACTTCGCCATGAGCGTCTTGCCGAGACCGGGGAGGTCCTCGATCAGGATGTGGCCGTCCGCGATGAGACCGGTGAGTACCTGCTCGACCGCCTCCGCCCGCCCGACGATCGCGGTCTGGACCGATCGACGGATCCGGTCCGCGAGATCGCGCGCATCGGCCGGCTTCACGCGGTCCCCCGCGCCCGAGACCCGGTGCTCCTATTTGGGGAAAACCCTGGGACCACACGGGTCCCGTATGCCCCAGCCGTAACGACCGGCGTCACGGTAGGCGAGCTGCCCTCTCGGCGGTCTGACCTGGCTGGGGGTGTCGGACACCGGGGTTGTCCTCACGTCATCCTCGGCGGACGACCCGTCCGCGTTGAGTCGAGAGGGACCCTTCGTCGGCGCCCGGGCGCGACCCGTGGCCGCACCGGCTTCGGGAGGGCCCCGTCGCCCTAAGACGGTAGCGGCGACCCCTCACGGTCGTACGTGGCCGGTTCCCCGATCAGGTACGCCACCGCGACGACGACGAAGACGAGGAGCGCGACCGCGACGCCCAGCGACGCGGCGCCCGGGGGCAGGAGGAACGCGCTGGCCCAGGCGATCCCGATCGCCAGTCCCGGCACGCCGATCGCGAGCGTCGAGCGCCCGATGCCCCCCGCCGGGCGACCGGGATCGTCGGCGAGCCAGACCAACAGGGCCACCCCGCTCGCGCCCCCCAACAGCCCCGCGAGTAGGCCGTACGGCGTGAGCAACGCGACACTCACGAGCGCCGCGACGACCGGCGCGGGGAACGCCTCGTGCGCGATCGATCGGGTCCGGATGCGCTGAAGTCCGGCCCCCAGCCCGACGGCCGCGACGACGACGATCGTCCCCAGCGCGTCCGGCAGGCCCGAGAGGTAGCCGAACAGTCCTCCCACCGCGCCGAGCAGGACCAGGGAGGCGAGCCCCCGCGAGCGCGGGGCCGGGCCGTTCATCCGACCCTCCGGACGTCCGGGCGTCGGAGGAAGTCGACGAACCGCCCCAAGGACCAGAAGTCGTCCCAATCGATCGCCGGGGCCTCCTCCCAAGCCCGCGCGATCTGCTCGCGCCGGACGAGTCGCGTGAGGCGAACGACGAGCGCCTCATCGGCGGTCGGGAGCGGCGGACCTTCGAGCGTGAGGGGAAGCGGCGACGGGCTCAGCGTGAGGACCGGGAACCCTCGACGCCGCAGGTGAGGGACCAGGTCGGCCCGGTTCTCGTCGGCGAGCGTCGAGAGCAGGATCGTGGTGACGCCGGGGGGGAAGTAGCGTCGTAGGGCGATCGCGCACCGCTCGGAAGGAGCGTCGGATGAGTCCGGATGAGCCCCGAGCAGCGCGGACCGGATCCGCATCTGCTGCCGTCGCCCGGTGGCGAGCGGCACGGCGGTCACGAACTCGGCGAAGACCGCGAGGCCGACCCGCGCCTTGACCCGCAGGAACGCGTTCGAGATCCCCGCCGCGGCAGCGCGGGAGAGCGCGAGCAGGCGCGCGTCGGCCGCGGGCCCGAGGCTCGACATGCGGGTGTCGAGCACGAGGAGGACATCGCCGGTCCGCTCGACCTGGAACTCGTTGGCGAGCAGGCGGCCCTGGCGAGCCGAGGCCGGCCAGTTGATGCGCCGAGGTGGGTCGTCCGCCACGGCCTCTCGGATGCCGTGGAACTCGCCCGCGACGCCGATCGTCCGCGCGATCGATTCGCCGGGCAACGACGTCGTCCGCCGGAGCCGGACGGCACCGATCCCGAGGAGCTCGGGTGGATAGCGCTCGACGATGAGCGGGGGCAGATCGAGCGTGGCGCTACGCTCGACGAGGCCGGTCGCGTCCCGCCAGACGATCTCCGGGGGCGGGGCGACGACGATCGTCGGCTCCCGGGCCTGCCATCGGAGCCGGAAACGCAGCTCTCCGGGAGCTCGGTCCAGGACGGGGGGCGCGACTTCGGTGAGGCCCGGCGGCGCGGGCGCGGCCAGCACCAGATCGCGGGCGTCGACCCGCTCGGCGGCGCGGAGCGTCCCGGAGACCACGACCTCGGCGGCGGACCCTTCCGCCTCCCAATGGCCGCCGAGCGCCGGCGATTCGCGTGGACCGGCCAGGGCCGCCGCCGGGCCGGCGAGGAGGAAGGGGATCGCGAGAAAGATCGGGACGGGATCCCGCTCCGCGACCGCCGCGAGGAGGAGCCCGGCGGCGCCGGCCCACAGGAGGTAAGCGCGCGGGCGCCAGCGTAGCCGTGTCGGGGCGGGCCGGGTCCCGGGGCTCACGTCGTCGCCTCGAGCCGCGACAGCCGTTCCCGCACGTACTCGCGGAACTCGTCGGTCCCGAGCCGCGAGATCGCGCGCAACTCCTCCGGGGTGCGGGTCGGGCGGTTGCCGGAGGGACCCACCGGCTCGAGGCGATCGAGGAGCGCGACGAGGCGTTCTCGCCCCAACTCACCCGACGCGAAG
>JASHUS010000091.1 GCA_030039865.1 Thermoplasmata archaeon | reverse complement strand
GATCGGGTAGTGAATGAAATCTCCCGGGACGAGCTCTCCCGCCGGGACGAACTCGGGCGTGGCCGCCAGGAGTTTGGTCGGGCTGACGTCGGAGAGAGCCCGGTTCCCACGCTCGTAGACCGTTACCTTTCGACGCGGAACGCAGTAGACCGGGTGCTCCGGGGTAAGCTGAAACGCGTTTCCGACCGAGACGGGGGTGATGTCGATCAACTCGCCGTCGAACGGTCGGACCATGGTCTTCTCGACCGTAGTCTCGACGCCATCACTGTTGAGGACCGACTGGCCGGCTTCGATCGCTTCAATCGCCTCCAGCCGATCGCCCGTGAGAACCTCCTCGCCGACCGGTAGGCAGCCCTCGATGTAGTGCAGTTTCGAGCCCTTGTCGCCGATGATCAGCGTGCGCTCGAACTGCCCGACGTTCTTCGCGTTGATGCGGAAGTACGCCTGGAGCGGAATGCCCGCGTCGACCCCGGGCGGGACGTAGACGAAGCTTCCGCCGGACCAGACCGCGCTGTTGAGCGCGGCGAACTTGTTGTCATTGTACGGGACGATCTTGCCGAAGTACTTCCGGACGATGTCCGGGTGCTCCTTGACGGCGGTGTCCGTGTCGCAGAAGATGACGCCCTTCGCCGCGAGGTCCTCCCGGATCTTGTGGTAGACGGTCCCGCTGTCGTACTGGGCGCCCACTCCGCCGAAGTACTCGCGCTCGGCCTTCGGGATCCCGAGTCGCTCGAACGTGTTCTTGATGTCGGCCGGGAGGTCCTCCCACTTCCGCTTGGTCTCGCCTTCGAGCAGCGGGTTCGCGTAGTAGGTGTACGAGTCGAAATCGATGTCGTCGAGGCTCGGGCCCCAGTCGGGCATCGGCCGCTCGACGAAGTGGTCGTACGCCCGGAGCCGGTACTCGAGCATCCAGTCCGGCTCGTTCTTGAACTTGGAGATCTGCTCGACGACCGACCGGGAGAGTCCCTTCGGGATCCGAAGGCGGTACGTCTCCGGATTCTTGAAGTCATACCGCGTGTAGTCGAGGGGCGTGATCTCCGACGCCTGCGCCATGAACGTCCTCCGAGAATTCCATCACCTCAGTGTATTTAAATGAGGTGTCCCGCCCGAGGCTACAATCCGCCCCTCGCCGACCGGTGAGCGAGCTTGTAAGTCTCCGCACTACACGGGGTTAAGGGCGCTCGGACCCCGTCGTCCGGCACTAACTGGCGAGGGCGCCCGGCGGTCGGACCGGAATCTTGAACAGTCGGGCCGCCTCGTCGATCCCGTTGAGTGCGACCCCGATCTCGTCTGCCGTGTTGTAGACATACGGGCTGACGCGGGTCAACGCGGGAACGCCCAGTCGCTCCATGAGCGGCTGCGCGCAGTGATGACCCGCGCGCACGCACACCCCCCGCTCGTCGAGGATCGAGGCCAGGTCGTGGGGGTGGATCCCCTTGAGCGCGAACGAGGCGACTCCGTAGCGTTCGGCGATGTCCGTGGGTCCGAACACGGTCAGCGCGTCACCCAGTCGCTCCTGAGCGCCCGAGACGAACGCCTGCAGCAGTCGCCGCTCGTGCGAGCGAAGTTCGTCCCAGCCGATCGCGGAGAGATAGTCCAGCGCGGAGGAAAGACCGATCGCCCCCGCGACGTTCGGGGTTCCGGCTTCGAACCTGCCGGGCGGTGTGGTGTAGTCGACCCGATCGGTGTGGACCTCTCGGATCATCTCCCCGCCTCCCTGGGCCGGCGGAAGGGTCTCGAGGAGCTCCGGTCGACCCCAAAGCACGCCGATCCCCATGGGGCCGAGGACCTTGTGCCCGGAGAACGCGACAAAGTCCGCGCCGAGCGCCTCGACGTCGATCGGGAGGTGCGGCGCCGACTGCGCCGCGTCGACCACGACCAGCGCGCCCACCGAGTGCGCCCGGTCCGCGATCTCCCGGACCGGATTCTTCGTTCCGAGGACGTTCGACACATGGGCGAGCGTCACGACCTTCGTGGACGGCGTGAGCAGACGATCGAGCTGCTCGACGCGGAGCCGGCCCTGCGCGTCGATGTCGAGGAACTGAAGGTCGATCCCCGCATACTCTCGGAGAAAGTGCCACGGGACGATGTTCGAGTGGTGCTCCATCACGGTCGTGATCACGCGGTCGCCCTTCGCGAGACGGCCGCGACCGAGGCTGGTCGCGACGAGATTGACCGCCTCGGTCGTGCCCCGGACGAACACCACGCCGGCCGGGTCCCGGGCGCCCAAGAACCGCGCCACCCGGGCCCGCGCGGCCTCGTAGGCGTCGGTCGCCTCGGTGCTGAGCTGGTAGACGCCCCGGTGGACGTTCGCGTTGATCTCGTCGTAGTAGCGGGATTCGGCGGCGATGACCGAGGCCGGCTTCTGGGAAGTGGCCGCCGAGTCGAGGTACACGAGGGGATGGTCGTGAACGGTTCGCCCGAGCAGCGGAAAGTCCCGGCGGATCCGTTCGACGTCCATCAGCCCGCTCGCCGAGCCTCACCCGCCTACGCGGAGGTTCCGGGGGTCCCTTCCCGGATGAAGTCGTAGCCCTTCGCTTCGAGCTCTTCGGCGAGCTCCCGGCCTCCCGAGAGCGCGATGACGCCGTCGACCATCACGTGGACCCGGTCGGGCTTCAGGTACTTCAGGATCCGCTGATAGTGCGTGATGACGAGGATGCCGGCATCGGGCCGGTGGAGCTTCGCGACCGTCTCGCCGACCGCGCGCACCGCGTCGATGTCGAGACCGGAATCGGGCTCGTCCAGGATCGAAAAGATCGGATGCAGCGTCGCCATCTGCAGGACCTCGACCCGCTTCTTCTCGCCACCCGAGAACCCTTCGTTCAACGACCGCTTGAGGAGCGCCGGATCCATCTCGAGGAAGCCGAGATGCGTCTTCAAGTCGCGATCGAAGCCCGCGGTGTCCGCGTCCTGCGCCGTGTGCCGCTGCATGTACGCGGTCCACAGGAACTTCGAGAGCGAGAGCCCCGAGACCTCTTGGGGGTACTGGAAGCCGAGGAAGAGGCCCGCGCGCGATCGCTTCTCGACCGGCATCTGCAACAGGTCCTGTCCGTCGAGCAGCGCCCGGCCGCGGGTGACCTTGTACTTCGGGTGCCCCATCAGAGCGTACGCGAGCGTGCTCTTGCCGGAGCCGTTCGGCCCCATCAGCGCGGTGAGCTCGCCGCTCTTCAGCGTCAAGTTCACTCCCTTGAGGATCTCCTTGCCAGCGACCTCCGCGTGCAGGTCCTCGACGACGAGCGAGTGGACCGATGTCGGCGTGATCATGGACGTGGATTGTACGAGCCGATATCGTTATTTAAGCATGGCGCGGTGTGTAAATCTGGTCCGCCCCATGGCGAGCGCGAAGCTCCGAACGGTCGAGGTGCCGGACGCGGCGTTCGAGGGGACGAAGGGCCGGATCCTCGAGGAGCTCCAGATCGCGCCGCACACCGCGCGTGAGTTGGCCGAGAAGCTCCATATCCAGGAGAGTGCCGCGCGGGGCCACTTGGAACGTCTCGAGGGCCGGGGGCTGGTCGTCCCGTCGTTCCGGCGGGAGGGCGTCGGGCGACCGCGCAAGCGCTACGTCCTCACCGGACCGGGCCAGGACCTTTTCCCCAAGAAGTACGATCTGATCCTCGACACGGTCGTCGACGAGCTTCTCGATCGCGAGGGGGAAGGCTACGTCAGCGCTCTCTTCGCCGAG
>JASHUS010000090.1 GCA_030039865.1 Thermoplasmata archaeon | reverse complement strand
CTCGGTGAGAAGGTTATCCGACACCCGCACCGACCAGGCGTCGTCCGCGGGCAGGCCCGAGGCCTTGAACGTGACCCGGAACGAGGCGGGGAGGAACTCGACGTAGAACACTCGCCCGACGCCCTCGATCGAGAAGTTCCCCGTGTGGACGTCGGGCACGTAGTCCTCGACGTCGGGGATCGTGAACGCGTACGTGCCGTTGGGCAGCGGGTCCGTCGTCCAGGCGCCGTTGTTGAGGACCGGATCGCCCGCGACGTCGACCGACCAGGAGAGATTGCCGAGCCCGGTCTCTTCCCAGACGACGGCGTACATCACCTGGTAGAAGCTCACGGTCACGACGAGGCTCGAGTTGTTCACGTAGAAGCCGTACGACGCGTTGCGCGCGTGGTAGCCCGCGATCGTGGTCGCGACGTAGCCGTACGCGCCGGACGGTTCGGCGATCTGGAGCGTCGGACCCGTCGACGCGACGGTCTGGTTGCGGACGTCGATCGACCACGCCGAACCGGACGGCAGGCCGGTCTCGACGAACGTGACCGGGTACTCCGGCGGCGGGGGCGTGGTTGGGGTGAAGTTGACGTAGACCGTGAGCGCGCCGCCGTGGACAGTGAAGTTCGCGCCGACGGGGAGCGAGCGGTAGCCGGGGACGCTCGGGATGCTGAAACCGTACGTCCCGTTCGCCTCGGTCACCGAGAGGTCGGAGATCATCGAGGAGCTCGTGATGTCCGCGCGGACGGGCTCGCTCGACAGCACGTCGGTCACCGACGTGTTCGTCCACGTGAACCAGTACGAATTGTTCTGTTTGGTCCCGTTCGCGTAGTACTGGACGTTGTTGTCCTGACGGTACGTCACGAGGTCCGTATCGTTCCAGGTCCCGTGCGTCGTCACGGACCAGTCGGTTCCGGCGGGCAGTCCGTTCTCGACGAACGTCACGGGGTAGGCCCGGGCGAACTCGGCCGTGATGACGAGCGAGCCGTTGGCGTACGGGGAGATCGTGGGGGTGAGACCGGTGTCGTTCGTGAAGCCCACGTCGGTGTAGTTGTTCCACGTCTCGTTGAGCCACGCGTCCGCCTGGCCCTTGCTATTGTAGCCGAGGACCTCGACGTTGCGCCACGGCGCATTGACGACCTCGCCCGTGTGGTTCTCGTAGACGATCCAGTTCGTGAAGACGTAGTCGTAACCGGGGTGGGCGGTGACGGTGATCGGCGTGCTCGCGTTGACCCATCCGGGTCCGGGCGAGACGAAGCCGGCATCCGGTGGCAGACCGGACTCCTCCGCCGTGGTGTAGTTCCACTGTAACACGAACGGCACCGTCACGTTGAAGGCGGACGCGCCGACGCTGAGCGTCGAGGGGACGAACGGCTCGAGGCGCTCGAGCTCGATGCGTTCCTTCCCGTTGAGCGGCATCGGGATGGGGTCGACGTTGATCGTGTAGTCGCCCTCGGGGAGGAAGTAGGAGATCGTGCGCGTCGCGTTCGCC
The DNA here is from genome assembly GCA_030039865.1 of Thermoplasmata archaeon. Taxonomy (GTDB): domain Archaea; phylum Thermoplasmatota; class Thermoplasmata; order Lutacidiplasmatales; family UBA184; genus Lutacidiplasma. Next base: position 3,671 of record JASHUS010000090.1, on the reverse strand, counting down.
TCCTCGAACACCCCGTCGACGGTCATGAACCACCGCGGGCCGGTCGTGTTGTTCGGTGTGAAGCCGGTCTCGGAGAAGTCCACCTGCACCCCGCCCTGCGGGTACGACTCGAACACCGCGACCGACTGGTTGGCGAGCTCCCAGCCCGCGGGCAACCCGTTCGGATAGTACGTCGCGACCGGGCTCGGCGTCGCGGGGGAGAAGAGGCTCGTCTTGCTCGCGCCCCAGGTCCATACCTCGAGGGGATGGTCCGCGACGCTGCCCACGCCCGGCAGGCTCAGCTGGTCCGCGCCGAACGTCGCGCTGTAGGTCGTGTTGAGATTGACGAGGAGGAGGTCCGACCGATCGCCGTGCGCCGGATCGATCGTCCCGATCCCGTAGAGGTTGTCGCACAGGCTCAGGTTGTTGACGCAGTACTGCGGCGACGTCGTGAAGCTCACCGGGTACGCCGTCGTCCCGAGGTGGTTCAGGATCTCGCTGTACATCGTGTAATCCGGGCGCACCTCCCCGGTGAAGTTGAACCACGAGTTCGAGGTGCCGAGGACCGCGGCGAAGAGGTCGAGGTTGGTGATGTTGAGGTCCATCGCCTCGGTCATCTGCGCAGCAAGGCTCAACGCCCCGGGGAAACCCTGGACGTAGATCGAGTTCGCGCCGTGCGATAACCCGGACCCGATCTCGGTGACGAAGACCTTGATGGTCTTGTAGCAGGTGGTGCAGCTGTTGTTCACCGAGGCCGAGTAGATCGCCCGTTCGACCTGATCGTCGCGCGTCAGAAGATCGGAGGCGCCCTGGGCCGTGCTGTTGGTGATCGCCCCGTAGAATTGGTCGAGCGCCTCGATCTTGGACTTGCTGACCGGGTACTCGTGGAAGGCGACGCCCGAAAGGTTGGGGCCGTTATAGAGCGTGGTGTTGTAGATCCAGTCGTAGAGGGAGTAGGGGCCGTTGGCGCGCCCCGTCGCCGGGATCCCGATGAAGCGGATCGTCGGATCGACCGCCCGCATCGCGGGGATGTACTGGGCGACCTCCTCGGCGTACTGCTGGGGGGTCGGGGTTTCCGGACCGGTGTTCTTCTTCGACTCGCAGTTCGTCGCGCCCCACTCGGTCCACGGCAGCTGCCAGCAGGTCCAGAGCTCGGGCTCGTTCCCGATCTCCCAGTAGGCGGGCTGGAAGTCGAGGTCGTGCAGGACCTCGGGCTCATGCGTGACCGCGTTGTCGATCGTGATCGTGCCGTTGCCGGTCGTGTACTCGACGATCTCGGCGGCGTACGAGGGACTGTCGATCTCCCCGGGCACCTGGAGGATCGCCTCGCAGCGGATTGACCGGCACCAGGCAACGAACTGGGACTCGTTCGTGAGCGGCGTGCCCGTCGTGTGGCCGTTCTTCCAGAACGTGTCGTTGAGGGGGTCGAAGTGCTCCCCCGCGTTCGCCCCCGGCCAGACGACGATCTGCGTCGGCGTGGCGTTGATCAGGTCGCCCTCTTCGGGGAGGAGGCGCGCGCGCGGCGAGATCGATGTGCCCCAGAAGATGTTCGACAGCTGGATGGGGGCGGTGTCGGCGTACGAGAAGTTCACCCCGATCGCGCCCGCCCCCGAGCCCTGCGGCGGCGGGGCGCTCGCGCTCGGGGCCGCCGCTGCGGCCGACGCGTCGGCCGGGAGTGGAACCGCGAGCAGCGCGACGACGCCGAGAATGAGAACCAGGGCCCAAAGGCCCGGGCCGGAGCGAGCGTGGCGAGACATCAGGACCATCCTCCTCGCGACGAGTCAGCCGGCCCGAAGGCAGGCCGGACTGCATAGTTCCGAGTCCACGCGCCGGAACTGCGGGCACTCGGGCGTCCGCCCGGGGAGGGGATCGACCCGGACCACCCCATCGCCCCCCTCGGGGGGTTCTCGCCCCCGGGGCGATGTATAACGGCGCAGTACCGCACGGCAACATCATTTGAACGGGACGCCAACATAAACTCGTCGCGGACGCCCTATGCTGCGGGCAGGGCGACGGTCCCGGAACACGTCCCGCGCCGGTCGTCGGGATTAAATATCGCCAGCTTTTAGTCCGCGAGCCGCGCCACGGCGCTGTCTGTTCGGTCGGCACATGCACCCGCGGAGGCCGGGGCCTCTCCGGGGAAGGGCGAGGGTCCCTTCGCCGTGCCGGCGAGGGGACCGATGACGCCGATCACACGCGTTCTGGACGCTTGTCAAGTGCAATTAGTGTAGCTGACTCCTGTCAGTTGAGGAATGGCTGGGCTCGGGCGCCGAGGAAGGACGTGCCAAGCTGCGATAAGCGGTGGGTAGGCGCAAGGAACCCGTGATCCACCGATCTCCGAATCGGAACTCCGGTCCCGCAAGGGACATTCCGCGAGGAAAGGGAACTCCCCGAAGTAAAGCATTCTAGTAGGGGAAGGACAAGAAATCAACCGAGATGCCGCCAGTAAAGGCGATCGAAAACGGCAGAGGACAAACCGAATCCCGGTCCGGCAAGGGCCGGGAGATGTGGAGTAGTGGACCTCCGTACCCGCTGACTTCGCGAGCCGAACGTGCCTGGAACGACAGACCGTAGAGGGTGAAAGTCCCGTACGCGAAGCGAAGAGGTGGGATTGGAGGTATCCCGAGTACCGTGCGTTGGATATCGCGCGGGAAGCTGGGAGATACAGTCTTCCGATCCTAAATACGTCCCGAGACCGATAGTGCAATAGTAGCGCGAGCGAAAGCTGAAAAGTACCTCGGAAGGGAGGTGAAAAGAGCCTGAAATCAACTGACGATAAGCCGCATGAGGTCCCCAAGGAACGAAGCGGCCGAAAGGTCGTGGACACAGGATCCATGCGTCCGTTTTGAATAACGGGCCAGGGAGTTTCGATCCATGGCGAGGCTAAGGCCCGCACGGCCGAAGCCGCAGGGAAACCGACAGTCCGCAGCCCCGCAAGGGGTCAGGGACGGGGTGCGCTCGCCCGAAGTCATGGGTGGAAGACCCGAAGCCAATCGATCTAAGCGTGGGTAGGTTGAAGCCTGCCGAAAGGTAGGTGGAGGACCGAACCGGTGTTGACGTGCAAATCATTCGGATGACCTGTGCTTAGGGGTGAAAGGCCAATCTAGACTGGGAATGGCTGGTTCCTCCTGAAACTACTCGCAGGTAGGTCTCGGCCGAGCTGGCACGGGATGTAGAGCACCGATTACGGGAAGCGGGACCGAAAGGTCTCGGCCTGTTGTCGAACTCCGAAGTTCCGGGCAGCGTAGACGCCGGGAGTGAGCGCGGCAGGGGTAAGCCCGCCGTGCGAAAGGGAATGCAACCCAGCCCCGCATTAAGGGCCCCAAGTGCCGGTTCAGTGTTATGCAAAGGGCGTCCGTGTTCGAAGACAACTGGGAGGTGGGCTCAGAAGCAGCCATCCTTCAAAGAGTGCGTAACAGCTCACCAGTCGAGGGCATGGGCACCGAAAATGGACGGGGCTAAACCGGCCCCCGATATGCGGGCGCGCCGCCAGCGGGCGGCGATCGTGTAAGGAGGCGTGGTGCTCGGGTAGAAGTAGGGGCGTGAGCTCCTATGGACCGGGTTCCATCGAAAATCCTGGGAGGAGTAGCAGCAAAGACGGGTGAGAATCCCGTCCGCCGAAGGGGCCAGGGTTCCACGGCAACGATCATCCGCCGTGGGTTAGTCGAGCCTAAGCGAGTCCTTAGTCGGCA
>JASHUS010000089.1 GCA_030039865.1 Thermoplasmata archaeon | reverse complement strand
CCGCCGGGGAACCCGTTGAGCGAGTTCGCGTTGACCGACGCGGGGTTGATCCACGGGGCGGTCGTCAGGACCGCGTTCGACTGCTCGGTGTTGCAGTACAGGTTCAGCAGGTTGTACACCGCCGAGATCTGGTTCCACTCGACCGTTCCCTGAGCGAGGTTCAGGTTCGTGTTCGCGTACGTCGCCCAGTAGAGCGTCGCCTGGTAGGCCGCACCCTGGCAGTCCTGGGGGATGTACGACTGGCTCGCCCAGTAGGTCAGGACGGACCACCCGTCACCGCTCACGCAGCTCGGGCTGTTGTACGCCGAGCCCGTGAAGACGGGGTACAGCGTGTCCGCCGCCGACCAGGTACCCGAACCCGCCCCGTACGCCGCCCAGTAGTCGTAGGGCTGCGCGTAATCCGCCGCCCAGCCGAGGAACCAGAGCGCCCACGGGCACTCTCCATCGGGCAGCAGGTTCGCGTACACGATCGCGGACGACACCGGGAAGACGTCGAAGACGACCTCGCCGCCCGACAGCGCCGACACCTCGCTGCTCCACAGGTTCAACACCGACTGGTGCGTCGGGTCACCCAGGAAGTAGAGCGCCGGGACGTGCAGCGGGTTCGACTTGCTGTAGATCGCGCTCGATCCTGCGAGCTGCGAGTCGAACAGCGCGTTGCCCGGGGTCGTGATCTGGGTCCAGTACCACGACGCGGAGCCCACGGTGGTGGAGCCCGCGACGGGGTCGCTGAACAGACCGGTCGCGACGTTGTAGTTCGGCCAGCTGAGGTTCGTCGGGTAGTAATCCCCCATGTACTCGGGGATGAACCCGCCGAAGTTGAACCCATACTGGATCCCCTCGATCTGGTTGAACTGCGCCTGCACCGACGCGGACGGGTACGCGGCGTCCAAGAAGCCGCGCAGACCGACGTAGCTCAGCGAGTTCGACTGGATGTTCACCGGGTACGGGTCGTACGTCTTCAGCGACGTGAGGTCGATCTCCATGTTGTACCCGAAGTTGAACTCCGTGGTCGCCGGAGCGATCGTCAGCTTGAGATCGCCCTTCTGGACGAGCGCCAGCACGGTCGCGGTGTCGGCGGCCTCGTAGTCGATGATGTCGGCCTGGCCCGCCTGCGCCGCCTCGATGCCGGCCGTGTCGTCATCGCCCCAGTAGACCGTGACGGTCTTCGCGTAGCTGCCGTAGGCCGGTTCGCACCACGACTGACCCGCGCATCCCGCCGGAGCCTGGAAGTCAGGGTTCGCCTGGAGCACGTAGCCGATCGCCGCGTTGGCGCTCGTCAGGGCGTACGGACCGCTCCCGACCTCGTTGAACGCGACGCCCGACTCGAGCGTCGGATAGTCGGAGACCGCGAGCTCCTCGTACGAATCCCAGGACGTGGGGGTCTGGAGCGCCAGCCAGCTCTGGTACGCCGAGTCGCTCGTGCTCGTGACGCCGCCGGGCAGGAGCACCGGGGAGTCCGCGCCGGTCGTCGTGAAGCCCGGAACGGTCGCGCCGTTCGAGATGTACCATCCCGCCGGAACGATGTTGCCGCCGGTCCCGTGCGCCACGTACGACAGGAACGCGGGCCAGCCGACGCCCGCGCCGCTCACGTTGAACGTGATGCAGCCGTTCCCGCTCGAGCCGCTGATCGCGGACGCCGGGCAGTACGCCGAGTCGTTGACCAGCATCGCGTTCATGATGTTCTGCGGCGTGTTGTTGTACGGCGCGTGGATCCCGCCGTCCCACGAGGGGTTACCGGTGGGCAGCAGCGCCTGCGCCTCGATCCAGCCCGGATACACGGCGACTGCGGGCAGGTCCGCGAACGCGAGCTGTCGGGCGTACGAGAACATCACGTCCGACGGGTAGACGTTCCACGAGGACTTCGTCGTCGGGTCGTAGAACTTCGCGGTCTTCGCGATCACGAACGTGACCATGTGGCCGCTCGTGAGGTTGCTGCCGTAGAGGGTCGTGCACTCGGGGCTGCCGGGCACGCACGTCGCGATCTGCGGCACGTAGTTCGGGTACGACGGGCCGACATCGGTCCCGTTGTACGCGATGAGGTCCTGGAAGATGTTCAGGGACACCTCATCGCCGACGGTGTAGTAGTCGCCCGCCGGGTCGAGCGTCACCGCGCCGCCCGGAGCGACCTCGTACACCACGAGCGAGCCCGAGTGGGGGCTGCTCGAGGTCGGAGGCGAGCAGTACTTGCAGCCGATCCCGCTCGCGCTCGGGGCCACGTAGACCGCCCACGTGTAGGTGATCGGGTTCGAGATCACGCCGTTCGTCGAGCTGCCGTGCAGCGTGATGTTCGCGGTCCCGGTCGAGGTCAGCGTATACGAACCGCTCGCCGATTGCGCGCCGGGCGTGTACGACTTCTGGACGACCCCGCTCCCGCTCGTGATCGTCATCGGGCCGTTCGACCAGCCCGGCGTCGACGGCGTCCCGACATAGGCCGCCGAGACGCTCACGGTCGTACCGACCGCGACCCACGGCTCGTAGCCGCCCGTCGTCCCGTTGCTGAACGACGTCGAGATCGACGGGTAGGTGCCCGTGGACAGGTCCTCGAACGACACGTTGACGTCCGCCGGAAACAGCCCGGCCGTTCCGGTGTGGACGAGTCCGCTCGTGTCCGTGGCGCTCGCCGACATCACGTAGAGACCGGCGCCGAGGTAGGTGTGCGAGAGCAGAGGCCTCGGCGAGCTCGTCGCCGTGCCGTCTCCCCAGGAAATCGAGTACGACTGGATCGTCTCCGGTCCGGTGGGGATGACGGTCCCGGAGAACGACTGGCCGGCCGAAAGCTGGGCATACTGCTGCCCGTATCCGGGCTGTTGCGCGACGAAGAGGGCGATGTCGTTTGATTTTGAAGCGCACGCCGTGGCCGGAGTGCAGCTCGTGCTTGAACTCGAGGTGGATTTCACCGATTCGAGACCGAGATAGCCGCTGCCCGCTACCACGAGGACGACGACGACCAGGACGATCGTCGCGACGCTCGCCGATAGCCCGCGCCGACTCGCGCGCAGGTCCGATCCGGCCGCGGGAGGAACGAGTCTGTTCTGCATGCGGTCGCTCCCCTCACTTGGGCGACGACCACTGAGCCGGCGGCTGGCTCAGCGAGAAGAGGTTTCCATCGGGATCCCGGAACGTCGCCGAGACGCCCCAGGGGTACTCCTTCGCCGGTTGCGGAAAGTCGACGCCCCGCGCTTGGAGCTCTTCGTACGCTTTCTGGCAATCGGCGACCCGGATGAGCAGCGGGGGATATCGTCCGGGCACCCACTGCTTCGACCAGGCCCGCTGGGCGGGGTCGACCGCCGACCCGACCTCCCACAGGGCGAGTTCG
>JASHUS010000088.1 GCA_030039865.1 Thermoplasmata archaeon | reverse complement strand
CCTCGCGACGACCGGCAGCTCGCCGTATGCCTGGGAGTGGCTGGTCTCGGCCGATGGCGGATCGTACGGCAGTGCGTCGAGCGTCTGCGCGATCAGTAGCGGATCGGGCGCCGCGGGTGGCGCCACCGAGACGTGCTCTATCGCCGGCGGCACGCTGAGCGCGGGTTACACCTACAGCTTCGAGCTGAAGGTGACGGACAGTGCGACCGCAGCGGAGTCCGTCACGTCGACGGGCTCGGCGCCGGTGTCGGTGTCGTCGGCGCTGAGCGCGCCCGCCGAGCCCTCGGTGAGCGCGACGTCGTTGGACTACAACCAGGCGCTCACGGTCACGAGCACCCTCCCGACGACCGGGACGGCCCCGTACGCATGGACGTGGCTGGTATCGATCAACAGCGGCTCGTACGGAGCGGCGGCCCTGTGCACGACGAACGGCGGCTCGGGCGCGGCGGGCGGCACGACCGAGACGTGCTCGATCGGGGCCTTGACGCTCACGATCGGCGACACGTACAGCTTCGAGCTCAAGGTGACGGACAGCGCGGCGACGCCCGAGTCGAAGACTTCGATGGCCTCGTCGACGGTGACGGTCTCCTCGACGCTCGGGACGCCGAACAAGCCGACAGTGAACCGGCCGGAGCTCGACGCGAACCAGATCCTGACGGTGACCGGGAAGCTGCCGAGCTCGGGGACGGCCCCATACGCCTGGCAGTGGTTGATCTCGGAGGACAGCGGGGCGTTCACGGACGCGTCGGTATGCTCCGTGGCGTACGGCTCCGGAGGCGCGGCGGCCGCGAAGGTCCAGTGCTCGATACCGGCGAACTCGCTGGTCGGCGGGAACTACTACACGTTCGAACTCCAGGTCACCGACAGCGCCTCGAGCCCCGAGACGACCACGTCGGCCCAGAACTTGGAGACGGTCTCGGTCGCGACAACGCTCGGGCCGGCGGCGACGCCGACCGTGAGCGCGACCGCGCTCGACCTGAACCAGCCGCTGACGGTGACGAGCACGCTCCCCACGAGCGGCACGGCGCCGTACGCGTACGAGTGGCAGTGGTCGATCAACGGCGGGAAGTACCAGGAGGCGTCGGCCTGCGGGGTCGTGAGCGTCTCCGGCGCCCCGGGCGGCCTCGAAGTGACCTGCTCGATCGCGGCCGGCGCGCTGCACGCGGGCGACACCTACGCGTTCGAGCTCAAGGTGGTCGACAGCTCGACCGAGACGGCGACCACACACTCGGATCCCTCGTCGGGCGTCAAGGTGTCGAAGACGCTGACCGCGCCCGCGAAGCCCAGTGTCAGCTCGACGCGCCTGGTCGTCAGCCAGACGCTGACGGTCACGGGCACGCTACCGTCGACGGGATCGGCGACCTTCACCTGGCAGTGGCTCGTCTCGGTGAACGGCGGAGGGTACGTGGACGCGTCGCAGTGCTCGCAGAACAGCGGATCGGGCGGAGCGAACGGAGCGCAAGTGACGTGCACGATCTCCGGTAACACGCTGACGGTCGGCTACACGTACTCGTTCGAACTGGTCGTGACGGACGGGGCAACCGTGTCGGAGACGGCGACATCGGCGGCCTCGAGGACCGTGACGGTGGTGAGCTAAGGTTGCTCGATCGAGCTCGGGCCCCGAGCGAGATCGTCCGCCGCCCTCCCGGTAGACCGGGAGGATCCAACCCTTTCCCCTCTCCCGAGAAGTTCGCGGGGCGACGCTAACCGTACCCGCCCGGAAACTGGTTCGGGTCCGGGTGCTCGTTCCAGTGGTAGTAGCCCATCGACTGTCGCTGGGCCTCCGTGGACTCCTGACGCAGCCCGCTCTGGAACGAGCCGTAGACCTCGCGGACCTGCTCTTCGATCGAGCGTGCCCGCTGGAGCGCCTCCTCCACGTGGCGCGCGTCCAGGTACGCGCTCCCGGATACGGCGGCGAGGTCGCCCGCGGTGCGGATGAGCCCGCCGAGCTCCCGGAGGCGGAGCGTCAGCGCGTTCCGGCGGCCGTCGAGGGCCTCGGCCCGCCGACGGGCCTCCTTGATCAGCTCGAGGATCGCGGCGCGCGTCGCGGGCCGGATGCGTCCGTCGACCGCGATCTCCTGCGCGCAGAACTGCGCGAGGCGCAGTTGGTTCGCTTCCGAGTCGGGCATCGCGGTCTCGAGGAGGACCTCGTAACCGGAACCGGCGATGCGCGAGCGTAGCGGCGAGAGAATCCGGTGAATGTCCTGGATGTTCGCCGCCGCGACCAGGATGAAGTCGCACGGGACGCCGTCGACGCGGACGGCCGCGCCGCCCGACTGCGGGTTGCGACCGCTGATCGGGAATCGCTTCTCCTGCATCGCGGTCAGGATGTGGCGTTGGAGGTAGCCCAGGTGCGGGAGCTCATCGATGAAGAGCACGCCCTCGTGCGCCTCGTGGATCGCGCCCGGGATCACGCGCTCGTAGGGCAGCGTGCCGAGCTGCGGGTGACCGCCGTACGGGTCGTGGCGGACGTCCCCGAGGAGCTCGGTCTCGCTCGCTCCGGTCGCCATCACGAACGTGTTGCGGTCGAGCTTGACGAGGACCTTGCGCGGGCTCTCGCGCTGGAGCGTACGGCGCCGCTCGAGCGCCCGCTGGTCGAGCACCTTGATGCGATCGCCCGCGCGCTCGTACGCGACGACTTCCTCGACGCCGTTGCGGAGGCGGGTCGTGCGCACGGACTCCTGCGGGTTGCCACCCGGGCTCACCGTGAGCTCGAGGATCCCGCCGACCAGGTCGCGGAACGGATTGCCGCTACCGGTCACGCCGGGGACAGCCTGCTTGACGTTCCCGCAGCTCGGGCAGTACCGCTCCGTGGGCAGCGAGTAGAAGCTGCAGCGCGGGCAGCGGTAGCCGAGCCGCTCGGCGACCGAGATCGGGGCGTCGGTCGGTAGGATGAGCTCGCCCTCGACCGAGCGCGCCGCTTCCCGCTCGCGGTACACCTCCTCGCGCGTCGCGAGCTCGATGCTCGGCCGTTCGGGGTTCTCGGGATTGTGGACGACGCGGATCTCGGAGTGGGGCCGGTCGAGATGGAGCGCGAGCGCCTGCGCCGTCATCGACTTGCCGATGCCCGGCGGGCCGACGAGGAGGAGATGGCGATGCTGGTACGCGGCGATCCGGGCGATCTCGACCGCCTTCTCCTGGCCGATCACGCGCGAGAGCGGGTCGGAGGGGATCGGGATGTCCTCCGTCGTCTCGATCTCGTCGAGCGACTTCGGCGTGCGCCGGGCGCTCTCGGGGTTCGTCGCGGTCACGGCCTACGTACCGGAGCGGGGCCTCGGGTTATAGTCT
>JASHUS010000087.1 GCA_030039865.1 Thermoplasmata archaeon | reverse complement strand
GAGGCGGCCGCCCTTGAGCGCGCGGCCGAGCTCCTCGGCCCCGACCGACGGGCCGAGCACGACGGTCGTCGGCACGCTCGCGAGCTCGACCGTCGCGATCGTCTCGGCGACCGGCCGGGTGAGCTCCGTCACGACGAGGAGGGCGTGGTCGCCCATCGCGAGCGCGGTGAGCAGCGGCGGGAACTTCTCGGGGAACTGGGTCGGCTCGACGACGGTGATCGCGGCGTCGTCGTGGATAGTGTTGAACATCGTGATGTCGGAGGCCGTGCCCTTCTTGCCGAGCTCCTTCGCGACGTCGACCGCGCCGACGACCGCGACCGTGACCCCGCGCGTCACGACCCCTTCCCCGAGGACCGGGCCCCCGCCGCTAGGGCGATCTCGCCGCCTTTCACGTCCACGCGGACCTCGCTGCCGTCGCGGATCTTCCCGCCCAGGATGTCGGTCGTCAGCGGGTCCACGACCAGACGCTGGATGGTCCGCTTGAGCGGACGGGCGCCGAACTGGGGATCGAAACCGGCGTGGGCGAGGACGGTCTTCGCTTCGGGCGTCGCCGTGAGCCGGATGCGCCGCTCCTTCAGGCGGGCCTCGACGCCGGCGAGCTGCAGGTCGACGATCGCGCCGATCTCCTTCTCCGAGAGCGCATGGAAGATCACGACCTCGTCGAGCCGGTTGAGGAACTCCGGCCGGAAGCTCGTATGCAGGATCGGCTCGAGCAGCCGACGCCGCTCCTCGTCGCTCGTGGCATCCTGGATGACGTCGGAGCCGAGGTTGCTCGTCAGGATGACGAGCGTGTTGCGGAAATCGACGGTCCGCCCCTGACCGTCCGTGAGCCGCCCGTCGTCCATCAGCTGGAGCAGGACGTTCACCACGTCGCTGTGCGCCTTTTCGACCTCATCGAAGAGGAGCACCGTGTAGGGCCGGGAGCGAACGGCTTCGGTCAGCTGGCCGCCCTCCTCGTAGCCGACGTACCCCGGCGGCGCGCCGATCAGGCGCGCGACGGTGTGCTTCTCCATGTACTCGCTCATGTCGATCCGGACGAGCGCGCGCTCGGTGTGGAAGAGGAACTCGGCGAGCGCCTTGGCGAGCTCCGTCTTGCCGACGCCGGTGGGCCCGATGAACAGGAACGTGCCGATCGGCCGGTTGGGGTCTCCGAGCCCGGAGCGCGAGCGACGGACGGCCTTCGCCACGGCGGCGATCGCCTCGTCCTGCCCGACGACCCGGGCCCGCAGCGCCTCCTCCATGCGCAGGAGCCGCTCCGTCTCCCCCGCGAGCATCCGGCTGACCGGCACGCCGCTCCACTTCGAGATCACCTGGGCGACGTCCTCCTCGCTCACCTCCTCCCGCAGGAGCGCCTCCTCGGGATGGCGCTCGACGGACTTCGAGAGGGACTCGATCTTCTTCTGGAGCTCTGGGATGCTCCCGTAGCGCAGGCGGGCCGTCGCCTCGAGGTCGCCCGATCGCTCGGCCGTCTCCTCCGACGCTTTCGCCTTGTCGAGCTCGGCGCGCAGCGCCCGGAGCCGCTCGATCTGTTCCTTCTCCTTCTTCCATCGGGCCGAGAGCGTCGTCTCGCGTTCCTTGAGCCCCGCGAGCTCCTTCTCGAGCGCGCGGAGCCGCTCCTTGCTCGCGGCGTCCTTCTCCCGCTGGAGCGCCGTCCGCTCGATCTCGAGCTGCCGGATCCGTCGCGAGAGCTGGTCGAGTTCGCCGGGCCGCGACTCGAGGCTCAGGCGGACCATCGACGCGGCCTCGTCGACGGCGTCGATCGCCTTGTCGGGAAGATGCCGGTCGGGGATGTAGCGGGCGGAGAGCGAGGCGGCCGTGACGAGCGCGGCGTCCTGGATACGCACGCCGTGGTGGAGCTCGTAGCGCTCCTTCAGACCCCGGAGGATCGAGATCGTGTCCTCGACGCTCGGTTCGGCGACCGGCACGGGCTGGAACCGGCGCTCGAGCGCCGCGTCCTTCTCGATGTACTTGCGGTACTCCTGGGTCGTCGTCGCGCCGATACAGTGCAGCTCGCCGCGGGCGAGGGCCGGCTTGAGAAGGTTCGACGCGTCGAGCGCCCCGCCCTCCGTCGCCCCGGCGTGGACGAGCGTGTGGAGCTCGTCGATGAAGAGCAGGACGGCGCCCTCGGATTTCTCGACCTCCTTCAGCACCGACTTGAGCCGCTCCTCGAACTCGCCCCGGAACTTGGCGCCGGCGAGGAGCGCCCCGAGGTCGAGGGCGATGATGCGCTTGTCGCGGAGCGACTCGGGCACGTCGCGCGAAGCGATCCGAACGGCGAGGCCTTCCACGACCGCCGTCTTGCCGACACCGGGGTCCCCGATCAGGACCGGATTGTTCTTGGTCCGGCGCGACAGGATCTGGATCACTCGCCGGATCTCGTCGTCCCGGCCGATCACCGGGTCGAGCTTGCGGTCCCGGGCGAGCGCCGTGAGGTCCTTCCCGTACTTCTCGAGCGCCTGGTACTGCGCCTCGGCGTCGCGGCTCTCCACGGGACGGTCCGCGCCCCGCAGCTCCGCGAGGGCCCCCTCGACGGAGCTCTTGCGGACCCCGAACTGCTCGAGCAGTTCGCGGGCGGGGCTGGCCACCGAGGCGAGCCCGACCAGGAGCTGGTCCGCGCTCGTGTAGCGGTCCCGGTGCTTGGCCGCCTCCGACTCCGCGGCGTCGATCACCTGCGAGAGGCTGCGCGAGAGATACTGGTCGGACGGGGCGACGTGCTCGGCGGTCGCGAGCTTCTTGAGCCGCTCCTCGAGGAGGGCGGAGAGCCGATCGACGGGAACCTTGAGCGCGTTGAGCAGCGCGACCGAGGGCCCGTCCGTCGCCTCGAGCATCGCGGCGAGCAGGTGCTCGGGCTCGACCGAGGGGTGGCGCAGCTCGGCGGCCCGCT
>JASHUS010000086.1 GCA_030039865.1 Thermoplasmata archaeon | reverse complement strand
TCCTCGTTGGAGACCTCCTTCGCGCCGGGGAAGCCGACGACCGAGCCGGTCTTCTGCTTGTGGGCCTCGACCGCGTGCGGGTCGAACCCGTCGGCCTTGTAGATCCCGCCCTTCGTGTCCGAGGCCGCGATGATCTTCGCGCCCTGCTCGTCATGGAGGATGTTCGCGGCGACGTTCCCCGCGTTCCCGAAGCCCTGGACCGCGACGCTCGCGCCCTTCACCTTCAGGTTGATGTCCTTCGCGGCCTCGCGGACGACGTAGGCGCAGCCGCGCCCGGTCGCCTCGCCCCGGCCCTCGCTGCCCCCGAGGCTGATCGGCTTCCCCGTGACGACGCCCGGCACGGAGTAGCCCTTCTGCATCGAGTACGTGTCCATGATCCAGGCCATCGTCTGGCTGTCGGTGTACACGTCCGGCGCCGGGATGTCCATCTCGGGGCCGATGATCGGGGCGATCTCGCTCGCGAAGCGGCGGGTCAGATGCTCGAGCTCGCGCTTCGACATGTGCTTCGGATCGCAGATGACGCCGCCCTTCGCGCCGCCGTAGGGGATGTTGACGACCGCGCACTTCCAGGTCATCCACGCGGCGAGCGCGCGGACCTCGTCGAGCGTGACCTGGGGGTGGTAGCGGATGCCGCCCTTGGTCGGGCCCCGCGTCATGTTGTACTGGACGCGGAATCCGGTGAAGACCCGGGTCGACCCGTCGTCCATCTGGACCGGGAAGTTCACGGTCAGTTCGCGCTTTGGGCTCTTCAGGATCTCCCGGATGCCGCCGTTGATCCCGATCAGGTCCGCGACGATATCCACCTGTTGCTTCGCTGTCTCGAAAGGATTGATTGTTGATCCGTCCTTCGGCATGATTGCCCACCTCGGGGCGTACGCGCGACCGGACATCGCTACTTGAAACCTCCTCAGCCCTGCGAAAGTGCGGCACGGGCGGCCACCGGCGGAACGTCCCCGCCGAGGCCCGTCACTTGTACGGCAGGAACTCCTTGCCGAGGAGCTCGCGCCCCAGGATGATCCGCATGATGTTGAGGCCACCTTCGGCACCGACCATGTACGACATGATCCCGCGCAGGCCCCGCTCGAGGCCGACGTCCTCGGTGTAGCCGGCCGCGCCGAACCACATCATCACGCGCTTCACGCACTCGAACGCGATCGGGGGCGCCGTGAGCTTGACCGCCGCCACCGCGCGGTCGACCTCGCTCCGGTGCGAGTGGTCGCCCTTCAGGGTGTAGGCGTCCAGCAACCAAGCGGCCCGCCGGCACTGCCACTTGACGGCCTCGACCTGGGTCCAAAGGTCGACCAGCTCGAACTGGATCCCCTCGAACTTGCCGAGCGGCTGGCCGAACGCGGGTCGCTCCTTGATGTAGGCCATGCCCGTCTCGAGCGCGCGCTCGGCCGCCCCGACGCACGCCGCGGCCACGAACGTGCGGGCGACCGAGAAGCCCTCCATCGCGTACTCGAATCCCTTCCCCTCCTCACCGAGCAAGTAGCGCTCGGGGACCCGGACGTCCTGGTAGGAGAGGCCCCCCGTCGAGATCCCCATCCGACCCATGTTCCGGAAGCGCTGGGTCGTGATCCCCTCGGACCGCGTCGGGACGTAGAGGAAGTTGAACCCGCCCCCCTCGACCCGGGTCAGCGTGAGGTGCCCGCCTCCGAGGCTCTTCGCCTCTTCGACGCCCGAGATGAACGACTTCTCACCCCGCACCACGAACGCGCTCCCGTCACGGCGCGAGGTCGTTCGCATCCGGGCGAGGTCGCTGCCGCCGGTCGGCTCCGTGGTCGCGATGCCGAGGAACGCCTTCCCCGCGGTGACGGACGGCAGGACCTCCTTCTTCGTGGCGTCGGTGCCGTGGCGGGCGAGCAGGTAGCCCCAGCCTGCCTCGAGCAGGAAGAAGACGGCGGTCGCCATCGTCGAGTCGCCCCGACCGATCTCCTCCGACGCGAGCTCGGTGAGCGTCGCGGAGGCCCCCATGCCGCCGTACTCCTCGGGGACCGGCATGGCGAGCAGTCCGAGCTCCGCCATCCCCGCGAGGACGTCCGGAGGGATCACCTTCTCCGCGTCGATGCGCGCCTCGTTGGGGCGCAGGACCCGGTCGCCGAACCGCCGGACCGCCGACTGGAACGCCTCCTCTTCGTCGCTCAGCCGGAAATCCATGCGAGTCCCGTTCGGACGCTCGGGCGGACATTTAGCGTGAGCGCGGCGCCCGCCGGGGCAACGCGCCCGGATACGGCCATAAACCCCGACCGCCTCGTATCGAGCGGGGCTATCTCGTGAAGACCCGGGTCGCGGTCAACGGCTACGGTACTATCGGCAAGCGGGTCGCGGACGCGGTCGCCCGGCAGCCCGACCTCGAGCTCGTCGGGGTCACCAAGACGCACCCGAGCTACGAGGCGCGCCACGCGCACGACAAGGGCTACGCGCTCTACCTCTCCGGCGAGGGGAAGGCCTCCGAGTTCGAGGCCGCCGGGGTTCCGGTGGCGGGACGGATCGAGGACCTTCTGACGAAGGTCGACGTCGTCGTCGATGCCGCGCCGGACAAGGTCGGGAAGGAGAACCGGAAGCTGTACGACGCCGCCGGTGTCCGCGCGATCTTCCAGGGCGGCGAGAAGAAGGACGTCGCCGAAGCCTCGTTCAACGCGCTGGGGAACTACGAGGCGTGCCGGGGGAAACGGACCCTGCGCGTCGTTTCGTGCAACACGACCGGACTTGCCCGGGCGGCGGCCGTGCTCCGCTCGCGCTGGGGGGTCGATAACTGGGAAGCGACGCTCGTGCGACGGGCCGCGGACCCGGCGGAGTCGAAGAAGGGACCGATCAACGGCATCCTTCCGACGTTCCAGCTGCCGTCCCACCACGGGCCGGACGTCCAGACGATCTTCCCGGACCTCTCGATCCAGACCACCGCCGTCGTCGTGCCGACGACGTTGATGCACGTCCACGTCAACCACGTCCGGCTGACCCGCGCGCCGGCGAGCGTCGCCGAGGTCCTCACGACGTTCCGGACCACGCCGCGCTTCCATCTCTTCGCTCCGTGGGAGCACGTCACCGGAACCCCGGAGGCGATGGAGTTCGCCCGGGACCGAGGCCTCGGCCTCAACGACATGATGGAGAACGTGATCTGGGAGGAGGGGGTCAAGCTCGAGAGCCGGGACCTCTACTTCTTCCAGGCGATCCACCAGGAGTCGATCGTCGTCCCCGAGAACATCGACGCGATCCGCGCGATGTTCGACCTCGCGCCGAGCGGTCCGGCCTCCATGGCCATCACCGACAAGGCGCTCGGGCTCTCGGCCGCCTAGGTCCTCATCGGCGTTGCCCGACGCTCCCGCTCCGGGCGACACTCAAAGGCCGTCGCACGAACGTCCCGGTCGCTCGGCCGTCCCAAGTCGCCCCGCACGGATTCGTCCGCGCGCAGCGCCTGCTCGAGTTCGCAACCTTGACGTAGCCGCT